>CAUUCZ010000076.1:0-5728 GCA_963543895.1 uncultured Gemella sp.
CAGAAAGACCGTCGATTTTCCCAGTGAAAGGTTTAAGAGCTTCAGAGGTAGGAGCAATAGTAGGAGTATTGAATTCAGAAACATTACCATCTTTATCAACAACTACTTTATTACCATTTTCAGAAAGACCGTCGATTTTCCCAGTGAAAGGTTTAAGAGCTTCAGAGGTAGGAGCAACAGTAGTAGTATTGAATTCAGAAACATTACCGTCTTTATCTACAACTACTTTATTACCATTTTCAGAAAGACCGTCAATTTTCCCAGTGAAAGGTTTAAGGGCTTCAGAAGCAGGAGCATCAGAAGGTAAAGAAAACTCAGAAACATTACCGTTTTCATCGACAACAACTTTATTTCCATTTGCAGAAAGTCCATCGATTTTACCAGTGAAAGGCTTAAGAGCATCAACTACAGGAGATTCGTTAGGAACTGAATACTCATATTTTGTACCGTATTCATTTTCTCTTACTTTATTACCGTTTTCTGCAACAACTGTATTTCTAACATTTGGGTGCATTATGAACTGATTGTTGTCTTGGAATAATTGTCCCATTTCAAGAAGGATTTTTTCTGAATTGTTTTTTGCAGCAAACATAACTCCAAGAGGAAGATTATTTTCACTCTTATAAACAGGTAAAGATATAGCAGGATTTCCTGTTAAGTTAAATAACCACGTAAATGGTGTTCTTCTCATCATTGGTTCCCATTGTTTTACAAGTAGATTAAATCTCTCTTTTGGATCTTTTATTTCATTAATATTATAAAGTTTTTCTTCAACTGTAGGATCAACATATGGATCTATTTTTTTATCATTAGATGGTGCTGTAACAGCATTTGTTGCCATTAAGAATAAATCATATTTTCCGTAAAATTCATTCATCTTATTAATATATTCAGATGCAGGTTTAGCTGAAGATACATCGGTATTAACAGTCTTCCCTCTATAAGATGATGTTCCTAATGCATATGTAGCAGGATCTAAATCACGTTTATTATTTTCTGTGGCAGCTTTTGCAGGTCCAGTATATGCACCACCAATAGCCCCAATAGTGTAAGTTCTAATTCCTTCATAGCCATCGATTGGAA
This sequence comes from uncultured Gemella sp., assembly GCA_963543895.1. Lineage (GTDB taxonomy): Bacteria > Bacillota > Bacilli > Staphylococcales > Gemellaceae > Gemella. The sequence goes on from CAUUCZ010000076.1 coordinate 1,084, forward strand.
ATTCATTTACTTCTTCAACTGTGAAACCTTGTTTTTTAAGGAAATCTACAGCTTTTAGAACAGCTTTTTTACCATCTTCACTTAACTCAACATCTTTTAATGGGGTTTTAAGTGAATAAGCAATTTTTAATTTTTTCAAATCAGTTGGAACTTCTTCTAGTGTTTTAGGTTTACCAATTTGTGTTTTGTCAAAATAAGTTTTGGCGTCCTCAATAGTTTTCACAAGAGGGAATTTTACTACGTGACCAGTTGGTTTTAACCCGATAAGTCCAGTCCATGAAGCAGGAATACGAATTGAACCACCTGCATCACTACCACTTGCGATTGATACCATACCACTAGCTACAGCTCCAGCACTTCCTCCTGAAGATCCTCCAGTATTTCGACTTGGATCCCAAGGATTACCTGCAGGTCCGAATAATTTAGAATCTGTGATATTTCTAGTACCTAATTCAGGATAGTTAGTTTGACCAAGTATAACAAATCCTAGTTTTGCGAATTCTTTTGCTACAGCTCCACTGAATTTTGATACTTTTCCCTTATTAAAATAGACACCATTTGAAGCATCACCATCTTTTACTTGATCTAATCCTTTAATAAGTGTCGGAACGCCTAAGAATGGTTGTTCTTCCCAATTTATAGGATTTGCAGCAAGGTTCCCTGCTTTAATTCTATCGTCTATTTCTTTTGCAGTTTTATATGCTTCATCAACTAAAGCATTAGGTATTTTTCCATTTTCTGTAGTAAGAACAGCATTTAACTTAGGATTTTCTTCTGAAATAACTTTGTAAGCTAAGTCAACCAGTTCTGTACTAGTAACTTTTTTCTCACGAATTAGTTTTGCAAGTTCAAGAGCACTTTTTTGTTTATATTCAGCTACAGTAAAAGGTATAGTTGGTTTAGTTGATTCTTTGTTTTCAACATCAGTACTGTTAGTAGGCCCATTATTTTTATTGTTTTTAGGTTCACTATTAGTGGTACTTGCTGTTACATCGTTTGCTATAGTAGTATTTGTAGCAGTTGATACTACATTATTGGCAGTAGTATCAACACTAGTTGGTTTTTCATTAGTAGTAGTAACGTTAGATGATGTTGCAACATTATCATCACTAGCTTTAGCTTGATTATCGTTAGCTATTACTGGAAATAATGTAGCAGCTGCGAAGGCAGGTATAAGTACGTATTTAATTTTGTTTTTTTTCATTTTTAGCTCCTATTTTAAATAATTGTTGTAATCTTGAAAAAGCTTTCTACATACAATTATACTCCGATACTAGTTATCAATCAAGAAAATAGTTAGATGAAATGAAAAAAATATTAATATGATTTTCTATATAGATAGAATAGTGGTTAAGGATAGAGAAAAATATTTTTTGAAAATAAAATAAATACGGTCAATTATAGGAATCAACCGTATTTATATTTATTACTTGAATACTAATTATTTTTTTTACGTTTTAATAGTCCTATTAAAGCAAGGAATGAAAGTCCAATTGCTGATAGGAAATTGTTTGTGCTTTCTCCTGTATTTGGAAGAGTTTTAGAGACTGAATTTAATTTATTTGTATTCACTACCTTTTTCTCTTCTTTAACAGAAGTAGTTTGTGAATTTTCAGATTTACTTGGAATAGTAGCAGTTTCATTATTGATATTTAATGTTGGTAATTCTGCAACAGAAGGTGCGTAAGTTGGAACTGCGTATTCAAATTTAGTTCCATCTTCATTTATTCCTACTTTATTTCCATTTTCTGAAATATTTATACTTCTAATAGCTGGATTCATTTTGAATTGATGTCTATCTTGGAAGTATTGACCAATTTCTAAAAGAATTTTTTCAGAGTTGTTTTTAGCCGCGAACATGACTCCAAATGGTAAGTTTTTATCACTTAGATATGTAGGTAAAGAGATTGCTGGATTTCCAGATAAATTAAATACCCAAGTATATGGAGAACGTCTTGTCATCGGTAACCATTGTTTAGTTAATAAATTAAATCTTTCTTTTGGATCTTTAATTTTGTTAATATTATATAGTTGTTCTTCAACTTCTGGATCTACATAAGGATCAACCTTTTTGTCATTTGATGGAGCGGTAACTGCGTTAGTTGGAACTAAGAATAGATCATATTTTTTATAAAATGCATTCATTTGATCTATAAATGTAGATAATGGTTTTACTGAAGAAATATCAGTGTTAGCATTTGGACCCATATAAGAAGATGTTCCTAATGCATAAGTCGCAGGATCTAATTGACGTTTATTTTCTTCTGTTACACCTTTAACAGCGGCAACATAACCTTCTTCACCAATAGCACCTACAGTATATGTTTTAATTCCTTCGTATCCATCAATAGGGAATTCTTTAACCTCTTCAACAGTAAATCCTTCTTTTCTTAAGAAATCTACAGTTTGTAAAATTGCTTTTTTACCAACTTCACTTAGTTCAAGGTCTTTAAGTGGAGTTTTAAGAGTATATGCAATTTTTAATTTTTTAATATCTTTAGGTGGTTCGATTAATTTATCAGGTTTACTAATCGTAGTTTTATCAAAGAATGCTTTAGCATCCTCGATAGTTTTAACTAGTGGGAATTTAACCACATGTCCAGTTGGTTTTAAACCAATAAGTCCAGTCCATGAAGAAGGAATACGAATAGATCCACCAGCGTCACTACCACTAGCTATAGGAACCATACCACTAGCTACAGCTCCAGCACTTCCTCCTGAAGATCCTCCAGTATTACGGCTAGGATCCCATGGATTACCTGCAGGACCAAATAATTTTGAATCTGTAATATTCCTAGTACCAAGTTCAGGAGTGTTAGTTTGTCCAAGGATAACGAAACCTAATTTAGCAAATTCTGTAGCTACAGGACCATTCTTGTCTGCGATTTTTCCTTTATTTAGATATACCCCTTTAGTATAATCACCATTTTTTAATTCATCAAGACCTTTGATTAAAGTTGGAACACCTAAGAAAGGTTGCTCTTTCCAATCTACAGGATTAGCTGCTAGTTTCCCAGCACTAATACGATTATCAATTTCTTTGGCTGTTCTATATGCTTCATCAACAATAGCTTTAGGAATTTTTCCATTTTCCGTTGTTAGAACAGCGTTTAATTTAGGATTTTCTTCTGCAATAACTTTATAAGCTAAGTCAACAAGTTCTGTACTAGTAACTTTTTTCTCGCGAATTAATTGAGCAAGTTCTAAAGCGCTCTTTTGTTTATATTCAGTTATAGTTAATGGAACTGTTGGTTTAACAGCTTCGTTGTTTACTACGCTTGCGCTATTAGTTAATTCAGCATTAGTTGATGGTGTTGGTTTTACGCTGTTAGCTGAACTAGCAGGAGTAGTAGGTGTTGTTTCTGCAACATTGTTAGTAGTAGGGGCACTAGCTGGTTTTTCATTAGTGTTTTCAGCTTTACTAACAGTTGATGTTGTTGCAGCGTTATCCTCATTAGCTTTAGCTTGATTATCGTTAGCTAAAACAGGGAATAATGCTGCAGCTGCAAATGCTGGTATAAGAACGTATTTAATATTATTTTTTTTCATTTTTAACTCCTATTTTAAAATAAATATTTAAATATATGATTGAAGCTAGAAAAAGCTTTCTATTTACGATTATACTCCTATAGTGACTGTCAATCAAGTAAAAAATTTACTAAAATAAAAAAAATATAAGTAACTTAATAATATTTTCTTATAATTACATCTTAAGTCACTTATATTTTTTATTTAAACTAATTTGTTATTATTCTTAAATTAATATCCTTTTAAGGCGTTCATACGAGCTTCAGATTGTCCCTTAGCGTCTTTTTTCTCACCTTTATACACTGCTGATTCCCATGATCCGTATAGTGGGTTAGGGAAGATTATGAATTTCTCACCAAACTCAGCTTTTAATTGTTCAAACATTTTATCTCTATCAGCTTCTGATTTAGTAGAGAATTCAGCGAAGTCGACTAAGTTATCCCCAAACAACATAACTAAGTTAGTATGTTTCATAACTTCTTGTCGACGTCCTTCTTTAGATTTATCACCTTCTTTTTTGAACATTAGGTGATCACGGCCTTGAACTGGGATACCTTGTGCTTCAAGGTTTTTAATAGTTGCATCTACTTGAGAATCTGTTCTGTCAGAAATGTAGTAGATTTGAACTTTATTTTTGTCGGCAAATTGTAAGAATTCTTTTGCTCCAGCTACAGGTTTTGCTTCGGCTTTTTGAACCCATTCATCCCAGCTTTTTGGGTTGAATGCAGTTCCATCTTTAACATTTTTAACTTGGTACGGAACATTATCTAATACTGTTTCATCTAAGTCTAATACGATAGAGTATGGTTTATCAGTAGGCTGTTTTAGTAATTCTTTTAATCTACTAGTAGCAACATTATAACCTTGTTGGTATAATGCATCTACTTCAGCAGCATTTTGATACCATAGTGCTCCCATTGTATTTTCTCTTGATCTAAGTTGATCGTAAGTAAGAGTTATTTTATTATCTCCACTCTTATTTTCTTCTTTTTTTTCTTCAGTTTTTTGTGCACATCCAGTTGTAAGAACAACTGTAGCTAATACTGAAGAAATAGACATAACAAGTTTTTTATTTTTCATAATATATATAGCTCCTTTTGTTATCTACATATACAAG
>CAUUCZ010000077.1:0-5671 GCA_963543895.1 uncultured Gemella sp.
TTTTTCTTAACAACATATGATTTTGTGGTATAATGTTTAAGTTGAATTTTAAACATGGTTATACTACTTTTGATTCGACATTTTATAAAAATTACACAGTTAGGAGATGGTTAAAACAAAAATTTTATTTTCATTTATAATGATCGCATTAATTCTAATTCTAGTAATCTTTTTATCTAAGAAATTCGAATTGAATAAGGATCAAATTATTATATTTTGGATATTAGTTTTATTCTGGTCTGCGATAAGTATTATACGTGCTTATAGAAAGTTATACGCGGTTACTCCGATAGAGCAAGGTGGACTTTCTTTAACACCGGTACTCGCAGCTCAAATAGCAGCCGGATATGGACTTATGAGTTTAATAGTAAGGTTGCCGATGTTTTTAGCGAGCGATATTTTCAAAAGACGTAAAATATTCGTTCAAATTTCACTATTCTTATTAATAGTAACGTCATTTTTAGTGGCATTTAACGGTAGCTATATTACTCTGTACTTATCTTCTTTATCATTAGGGATAAGTGCCACGATGCTTGCTTTGTTCAATGTTATTTTCTCAGAAACTTTTTCTAGAGATAAGGCAGCGGTATCAGTATCGATACTATCTGTTGCACCGTTATTAGCTGAATTTATCGCAGCACCGATACAATATGTCTTTACTATGAATACATATAAACATTTTGATTATATGTGGATAGTAGCAGGTATTATCGCAGTAATTACGTTTATATTATCATTTATGATGAAAGATTATCGCCCTATTGACAGTGATTTTTCATTCGATAAGGTGAAGGTAGTGATCAAACATAAAAGTTTTATCTATATTTGTTTAATAGCGTTATTACTTTCATTTATTAAATTTGCTACAAGTGGAGCGAACATGATTACTTACGGTAAAACAGAGCTGAATATGACACCACTAATGCTAGCGTATATGGATGCAGTTTTCGCAGTACCTCAGCTTATTGCTGGAGTTCTTGTTGGAGTGTACTTTACGAGAAAGTGGGGTATTCAAAAAACTCTATTATTCTTACTAGGATGTTCATTAACGTTCTATATTATAGCGTTATATGTTAATAATCCGTATGTTATTTATTTTAGTTATATTTTGAATGGATTAGGATATGGTGGTGCTTATAATGCGCTTATTTCTCTTGCTATGCAATATTTCGATAGAGAATATCGTAATGTTAGTATGGGTATTTATCAAGCGTTCTTCGCATTAGGTATCTATTATGGAGATTATGTGTATGTTTGGATAGGTAAACATATTAAGAATGGCTTACTTGGTTTCACACAAAGTAAATCTATTTTTCTTATTGTTATAGGTATAACTTTAATAAGTATGCTTATGGTTAAATTAAAAGTTAGAGATAATTAAAAAAAGTTGATTCACAATTTTGTGAGTCAACTTTTTTACTATTTTATTTATTTTATTATCCGCCGATTAAATCTCCGCGAATATATCCAGTGTAGCTTCCATAGTCAACATAAGCCCAAGATTCACCATCTGAGTTAGTTTCAAGAGATCTTATTGTAACAGCCGCACCACCTTTTATTGATGTTATTATTCTACTAGTGTCATTTTTGTCACTTCTTAGATTAACCCCGACAGATGGTTTTACATAAGCTGTACGTCCACTAATGCTATGGCTTCTTTCGTTTGAAGAACTTGAAGAACTAGATGAACCTTCTTTTACAATAATAGTTTCTTTTTCTTTAGCTTTTTCATTTAATCCGTTAACGGTGAATGTGCGTTTGAATTCTCCTGTTGTTTTTAGTTTTAATTTATTTACAGTATTTTTATTTAGTGTGATAGTAACTTCTACTTTGTCACCATTTTTTAAATTGCTTTGTTTACTGTATGAAATGTCTGGATTTGATAATAAATTAGAAATCTCTGCGCTAGAATTTGCAACTTCTGGAACTTTTTTAATATCAACTTCAGGTTTTCCTTCACCTTCAGCACCGTATGTAACAAAATTAACTTCATATGTAGCTAAGTCGATAACATTTTCTTTTTTTAGGAATTTGTTATATCCAAAGTATAAGGCTACTACTAGAACAACGAATGTAACGATTGCTGTTAAGACAACTGGAAGGATGCTTTTTTTCTTTTCTTTAGGTTCTTCCATGTACATTGGAGGAACGTTGTAGTTTGGTTGATTGTTGAAATTTTGCTGTTGATTATTGTAGTTTTGTTGCTGATCAAAATTTTGGTATTGAGTATTTTGATATTGCTGATCATATCCTTGGTTGTTATATTGTGTATTGTCAAAATTTTGATTGTTGTAGTTTTGATTATTATAATTCTGGTTATTTGGACCTTGATTATTTCTATTCATTAATTTCTCCTTTTACTTATAATATTTTAATTTGCATAGTCTCCACCAGGAGCGTTAAGGTACTCTTCTAGTGAAATATTTTTTTCGTAAATTGTTTTGGCTACGTCTTCACCTACATAGCGAATGTGCCAACTTTCTTCCATGTAACCAGTTTTTTCAACGAACTGAGGTTTATATCTAACGATAAAGCCGTATTTATGAGCGTTTTTATCTAACCAAGCAGCAGCTTTTTTACTACTTTCATTAGTTCCTTCGGCTCCTAAAAGTTGTCCTTGATTATCAATAAGGTCAAAAACTAATCCAGTTTGGTGTTCGCTATACCCAGGTCGTGCTGAGAACCTATCAGCTTCTTGTTTACCATGTGAAGTAACATAGTTGTTGTAAAGTCCAGCCTGTGTATCGTAAGCTCTAAAACCAGAAACTTGATTAGAGACGTTTAATCCTAATGCTTGAGCGTCACTAATTAATTTATTGACTTTTTGTCGTGCTGTAGGATCTTCTCCAGGGTTATAGTTAGCTGGTAATGGGTGCTTTTTGTTAGCTAGCACAATGCCGTTGATAACAGTTGGTTGAGTAACAGTTTCTGGAGTTTTTCCGTTAGTTGACGGAGTATCTTCGCTATTTTTATTTGTTTTATTGTTTTCTTTAGTAGTAGAAGATTTTGTATTATCTTTTTGAGTAGTTTGACTAGGTGTTGTTGATTTATCATCTTTAGTTAGATAATAATAACCACCTAATGCTAAAATTAATACTACTAAAGTAACAGTAGCAATAGTAATAATATATTTCTTCATAAAAAATATGCCTTTCGCTTAATATAGTAAATGTATTTAATAAAAATTAATACAATAAATACGAGATAAAGTATAACTCTTATTAAATATCATAAGTTGAATAGCCTATTTTGTCAATTATAAACATAGTTTTTCTTAAAAATAAATAGAAAATGATGAAGTAATCTTAAATTTCTAAAATGTTAATGAAAATAGTTAAGTGATGTTGTTTATTTTCTATGAAATTTACAAGATAAAATAAAGGGATTTGTTACAAACAGTAAAAAGATTTATATTATCATTCAACAAAAGTTAGAATTATTATTTGTGATAATACAAGAATTTTTAAAACTTTAAATGAAAATAATTAATACATATATTGAGATTGATTATTAATGCTTGATAGATTGCAATATTGGAAAATGTACTAATAAATAGTAACAAAATAAAATAATATCAGCTATAAAATTAATTAATAGAATAGTGAAATAAATATAACACTTGAATTATTTTTACTAATACAGTATAAGAGATTTATTTACATAAATATTTATGAAAACAAGTATTTCTCGTGTGATGAAATCTTACATAAAAACATGGATTTTTTGCCTGATTTATATCAGGGTAAGTAATTTTTAACATCTAAAAAATAAAAGAAAAAAATAAAACTTAATATTTTTAAAACTGATTAAACAAGGAGTTAAAGATTGATGTTACGCATTTTTTATAACATTTTCTTAAAGTATATATATTAATATGTTTTGTAACGTATATAAAAGCGGTTTAAAAAAGTGTTGACATATAGCAGATACGGGTGTATATTTTAGACAATAATTGTATATTATTAACATAAATGCTGCCGGTTTTTAGGTGAACATTTTGTGACAAATCATAACAGGTTTTTAATAAATGGACCTAAAAATACATTTATTGCAGGGAAAAGGAGTTTAACAATGAAGAATAAATCAAAAACTAATTGGAAGATAGATGAAAATACTACCGAGAAGTTTAATCGTTACAGTATTCGTAAGTATAACGTAGGAGCCGCAAGTGTTGCGATATTATCAGGGCTTTTCTTTTTAGGAGGAGCTGATGCTCAAGCAGCTGAAACTGGTTCGTCTCAAACAGCAACACAAGCTGTTGCAACAGAGAGTGGAAGTAGTGCCGCGGCTAATTCGTGGGAAAAGGCTATAACAACGGTTGTAGAAAAAGATAAACATACTAATGTAGCAGCTACTGGTACAGAAAATAAAGCAGTTGAAACTGTAGCACCTAAGGCTGTAGAAGCTCAAGCTACGCCTAAAGAAACAGTAACTACAGCACCAAAAGCTGAAACTAGAGAAACTAGTACTGATAGAGCTGTTTCTAGTACAGAAGGATACAGTGGATTCAGAGCAGCTGGAAGACGTGGACCGAGTCGTCCAGCCCCAAGTCAACCAGTGAATCATCCAACTGCAACACCTACGAATACAGTGAATGCATCAGCTGGAGCAACAACTAATCATAATAAGGTTGAACGTTTAAGACTTGAAGATGCAATTGAACCAACAGATATAAGTAATGGCACTCATGTATTTAGAGGTGAGGGATCTGCACGTGGTGCTCATCCAATTCATTATGATGTAACAACAACTCGTAGAGGAAATGGTATTGATGTGTCTATTAATTACCAAAGTCCTGGAAGTGGAGAATTTGTAAGAAATAATTTTATCCTTCACACAGGTAATGGTTTTGCTGCACCACAATTAAGAAGTGTATCAGGGACTAATGGGAATCCTAGTATTGTTAAGGGGCAAAACTTTATGTCTCATTCTGGATATACTTTAGCAAGTTCAGTAGATACTAGACAAAATCAATTAATAAAATTCTTCTTACCTTTCAGTAATGTAAATGGAGATCTATCATTTAGATTACAACCAACGACATTTAACGTTAACCAAGGTGGAGGAAGTGAAGCTACTATTAATGACCCTTATAGTAATTCAAACTATTACTTTAAAGAGCGTCCATTATACTTAGATGCAAACCCAACAGGAGGGGCTGCAGGAAGAAGAACTTTTACTGAAGCGATTGACTTCCAAACAATCTATCTACCAACAACTAAATTGGCAGAAGGTGAAATAAAAAAAGTTAGAGACGGTGTTAATGGTGAACGTCAAATAACTTATAAAGTACATAAATTCGGAGAAGAAACAGTTCTAGGATTACCAATCAGTAATACTATTTCAAGAGAAGCACAACCACGTATTGTTCAAATTGGTGTAGCAAAAGACTTAGTAGAAAAACCAGAGGTAGTAAAACCTAGAGTTGATCAAAATAAAGTTGGTGATACTAATCACTTAACATTCTACTTAGATAAAGATGGAAATAGTATCTATAATGAAGGTGTAGATGAACTTATTCAAAATATAGATATTAAAGATGGTGCAAAAGGTGAAAAAGGAGAACGTGGATTAACTGGAGCACCAGGAGCAAAAGGTGAAAAAGGTGACCAAGGGGAACGTGGATTAACTGGAGCACCAGGAGCAAAAGGTGAAAAAGGAGAACGAGGAG
>CAUUCZ010000078.1:0-5662 GCA_963543895.1 uncultured Gemella sp.
GTTCCAATCGCTATCGGTGCTGCTACTGCTGGATTAATAGTACCATTAAAGAAATATATTAACGCACTTGCTGTTGCAGTAACTCCCATCATGAAGTTACTCGTCGCTGTACTTACTTTAATAGGTAATTTCATATAAGTATCTAAAGCAACAACCTTAAACGCTCCACTACCGATTCCTAGTAATCCACTAGCAAACCCGGCACCAAACATAACAAGTGAACCTTGAGGGACATTCGTAACATTATACTCTACAGTTTCACCTGTAGCCTTGTCATAGTATGTTGAATTTAATTTATATTTATCTGCATACTTATCATTTTCTACTTTTTCTTCTTCTTTTTTCACCTTAGTTATTAAACCTGTTTTTTTCAACATCCCATAAAAAGAATTTAATAGTATTAAAGAGAAGAAAATATATAATAATTTAGATGAAAATACTCCAGCCATAAGAGCACCTACTACTCCTCCTGCTGTAGTAAATACTTCTAAAAGCATACCTACTCGCATGTTACTAACATGATCTTTTACAAATGCTATTGCTGAACCACTACTTGTTGCGATAACAGCGACAATACTTGCTCCAATAGCATATTTAATATCAAATCCAAATAATATTGTTAATGCAGGTGTGATAATAATTCCACCACCTAGCCCTACTAAAGAGCCTAGGAAACCTGCAAAAACTGCTATCAACATAAATTGTAATATTTCTACCATTGTTTCTCCTTTTAGTCTTTAGAGTACATTACTAGTACATTATTACTAACTTCTAATTTAATTTCCTCATTGCTTTTAAATTCGTTACTAGTAGCGTTAGGACGATTTATTGTCAGCATTAAATTTTCAACTTCATATTTAGAATTTTTTATTGTCATTAGAGTATTTTCATAGATAGGTACTATTGAGAAATACTTATATCCTTCTATGTTCTCAAAGATAGTTAGACCTTTTTTAGCTACTGTAATAATATTATTATCATCTATTATTCTAATTCTAATGTGATGATATTTCTTATTATTAAGTAAAAGTATGTTACCAAAAAAGTGATCAAGTCTTCTTCCAGTAGCACCATAAATATCTATTTCTTCAACCTCTTCAAATAATTCTAATATATGTTCTAACGCAAATTCCGCATCTGTTAAATCTTCACTACTTTTCACTTTAAAGTACTTAGATTTTTCTTCAACCATTCTTTTTTGATCTAAAGTAATCGAATCAAAATCTCCGCAACTTAATATTGGATTAATTCCATTATTAAGTAAGTACAACGCGCCTTTATCTACTCCACACCATAAGTCAGACGAAGGAATCTCCTTTGGAAATACTCCACCTAACATTATGTTTATTTTCTTCATATTCATTATTTTAACAACTCACCTAATGTTTTTTCTTTATCACTTGCTCCGAATAAGAATGATCCACAAACTAATAAGTCCGCACCTTTATCTCGACAAGCTTTTGATGTTTCTGTATTTATTCCACCATCTACTTCTATTAAGAAGTTATAATTTTTTTCTTCTCTTAAATTTGCTAGTTCTTCAATTTTTTCCAACATCTCAGGAATGAATTTTTGTCCACCGAATCCTGGATTTACAGTCATAATTAACACATAATCCAATTTTGGCAATAGGTATTTAATACTCTCTATTGGTGTTTGAGGGTTTAGTACAATACCAGCTTTCTTACCGCTATTTTTAATTACTTGAATAACTCTATCTGCATGATTAGTAGCTTCGATGTGGAATGATACCATATCGCAACCAACTTTACAAAATTGTTCAACGTAGTTTTCTGGATTTTCAATCATAAGATGACAATCGAAAACTTTAGCTGTTTTTGGACGGATTGATTCAATTATTGGGAATCCAAATGAAATATTCGGAACAAAGTTTCCATCCATTACATCGATGTGAAACATATCAATACCGATACTTTCTAATTCTTTAATATCTCTTTCTAAGTTAGCAAAATCTGCTGATAAAATTGAAGGTAATATTTTCTTCATCTTATCTCTCCTTTATATATTTTCTCTTTTGATTTTGTTTTTCCGTAAATAATACTTTGTAGTCTTCATAACGACTTTCTAGTATTTCTTTACTTTCTACCGCTTCTTTGACTCCACATTGAATCTCTTCCATGTGATTACACGGTTTAAACTTACAATCATAATCGTTAAATTCTCTAAATAAATATTGTAAATCTTCTTTTTCAATAAATGTAATATCCAATGAAGAGAATCCTGGAGTATCTGCGATATAGAAATCATCGATTTGATAAAATTCCGTATGCCTTGTAGTATGACGTCCTCGTCCAAGATGTTTAGAGATTTCTCCAGTTTCAATATCTAAGTGTTCTGCAAGCTTATTAATAAACGTCGATTTTCCTGCTCCAGATTGTCCTGAAATAGCTACATACTTTTCTGAAATGACTTGTTTTAATTTTTCAATGTCCTCATCAGAGTTTGTAAATACTTGATATCCTATTTCATAGTAATAGTTCATTATTTCTTTCATTTTGTTAAGCTCTTCGTCACTTAATAAATCCAGCTTTGTAAAGACAATAATGATATCTACATTACTATTTTCATTTAGACAAATCGTTTTATTCAGTAACTTACTAGAAAACTCAGGATCTTTTACAGATACTACAATTATACTGTAATCTATATTTGCTACCTTAGGTCGTAGTAATTCATTTTTTCTTTCTAATATTTCTACAACATATCCTGTATTATTATCACTTAATTGAATTTTTACATCATCTCCTACTAACGGCGTAATGTTTTCATTTCTGAAGTTTCCTCGTGCTCGACAAGTAATCACCTCTCCAGAACAGTCTACATAATAAAATCCACTAAGTGATTTTAAAATTTTTCCTTCTTTAGTCATAGTCCTCCTTTACCTTTACGGTATTTTTACCAACTACTTATTTAGTTTTTCTTTTATCTCTTCTTTAATTTTTTCCGCTAATCTTAACATTTCAATAGAGTGTTCTTCTGAAAGTTTTGTCATCGTATCTCCAGATACCATTCTTGCTACCTCCGCAATCTTTTGTTCTTCAGTCAACTCTCTTATAACAGTTAATGTTCTCTTATCAATGATTTCTTTACTAATTAGTAAATTAGTATCCGCCAAAGCTGTTGTTTGAGGTAAGTGCGAAATACATAATACTTGTGATCCTACTCCTAGTTGATACATCTTTTCAGCCATTCGTTGTGATACTCTTCCACTTACACCAGTATCGATTTCATCAAAGATAATTGAAGTAGCCTCTATACTTCTTGAGAATATTATTTTTAGTGCTAACATCACCCTAGAAAGTTCACCGCCTGATGCTACTTTAGATAATGATTTTAACGGTTCACCTAAGTTTGCGCTAATCAGAATCTTAACATCGTCTTTCCCTGTTGATGAGAATTCTTTTTCTCTGAAGTCAACTTTGATTGTACTTTTTTCCATATATAAGAATTTCAACTCATCTTGGATAAGTTTTTCTAATTTTAAAGCTGTATCTTTTCTTAAAGAACTTAACTCTTCAGCTAAAACTGTTAATTCTTCTTCAATTTTTTTACTTTCTTCTAGATAATTTTCGAAGTTTTCTTCATAATTTTCCAGCTCATCTAATTCTTCTTTTATAGTTTCTGTGAAAACTATTAGGTCATTTAATGGTTTTGAATATTTTTTCTCTAAAGTTTTTATCTTATCTAATCTATAGATTAATCTATCTAATTTTTCTTCATCATATTCGATAACATCAGTATAACTAGATACTTCATATTTCAAATCGTCTAAGATATAGTATAAATTTGTAATTTCTTCATACTTTTCTTCAAAGTTTGAATTATATCTAGTTAACTCTCCTAGATTAGATCTGATTTCTGCTAGTTTAGAAATTACACCGTATTCTCCATCGATTCCTTCAGTAATACTATGAGCAAGGTTATTTACTTTCTCAAAGTTTTCCAGATAGTCAATATCTTTTTCTAGTTCTAAGTCTTCATCTTTTTTTAGTTTCATCTGACTTAATTCTTTATATTGGAATTTCAAGAAATCTACTTTTTGAAGAACATCACTTTCTTGTTGTTTTAAGTTATCGATTTTTTCTTTTATAATCTGATATTCTTTATACTTTTCTTTGTATTTTATGTATACAGGTTGTATATTTTCACGATTAAAAGAATCTACTAAATTAAGATGATTTTTCTCTACTAATAGAACTTGATTATCATGTTGTTCATGGATATCTAATAAATGAGCAGCTACTTTTTTTAATGTTGATAGGTTAACTATAGTTCCGTTTATTCTACAGACACTCTTTCCACTACTATAAATGTCACGACGAACTACTATTACCTCATCTTCTAGATCTAAGTCTAATTCATTAAAAATTTCCTTAACTTCCTTACTCTTTGGAAAATCAAATACTCCTTCTACACTAGCCTTATCTTCACCATATCGAATATAGGAAGTTGAGGTTCTTTGACCTGATAATTGTGAAATTGCCGCTAGAATCATTGATTTCCCGGCACCTGTTTCTCCACTTAAGACAGTTAAACCATTTTTAAGTTCTATAGTTGCTTTTTCAATTATTCCAAATTGCTTAATATTTAACTGAATTAACATTGGCTCCTCCTCTATTTAAAGTGATTATGAGCATTGTTTACAATATGCTCGATATTTATATTTTTATTTTCTACTTCTTTAGTTGCATTGTATTTTAATGTCATTAGGAATTCGATATTCCCTTCTCCACCTGTTATTGGAGAGTAAGATAGGTTCGTCATACTAAAACCAACACTATTGGCTAAAAGTAATACCTTTTCTACTACTTCAAGTTGAACTTTTTTATCTCGAACTATTCCACCTTTTCCTACCTTATCTTTTCCAGCTTCGAATTGTGGTTTTACAAGAGCACAAACTTCCCCACCATCTTTTATAATTTCTGCAAGATTTGGTAGTATTAATGACAATGAAATAAATGAAACATCGATTGATGCTATATCTATATCATATACATCAAAGTCTTCTCTTACTGAATGTCTGAAGTTAGTTTGTTCCATCACTTTCACACGTTCATCATTACGTAATTTCCAAACAAGTTGATTTGTCCCAACATCTAATGCATAGACAAACTTCGCTCCGTTTTGTAAAGCACAGTCCGTAAATCCACCAGTTGAAGAACCAATATCAATCATTACCTTATCTTTAACATCAAAATTTAGTTCATTGATTGCTTTTTCTAATTTAAGCCCTCCACGACTTACATAGGGCATCTGTTTACCTTTAATTCTAAGTTCAGCAGTTGATTCAACCTTTTCTCCTGCTTTGTCGATTCTTATATTATCATTATAAACAATACCAGCCATTATCGCTCGTTTTGCTTTTTCACGTGATTCGAATAATCCTTGACTCACACAAAGGACATCAGCTCTCTCTTTTGCCATAATTACCTCTTTTAAATTTACTAGTTGTTTTCCTTTGAAATTTTTTAAAATTTTTCTATTTCAAACAGTCTTTCCTTTTAATTTTACCATAATAATAACTTTTTATCTATGAGAACGGCATGTTTATATACACTTTATGTTTAATATTTATTTTTTACACATAAATAATGACCACCCCTGAAAAGGGGTGGTTTTCTCTTCGGGTATAACCCTTTGT
>CAUUCZ010000079.1:0-5488 GCA_963543895.1 uncultured Gemella sp.
CCTGCTATGATGATAACAATCTTTGTTCTTCTTAGCAATGGAGTTATTAAGTTTATTGGTAAAAAAAATACAGTTCTTCTTGGACTACTACTAATTTTTATCTTTGGTATTGTACCGGCTTTTACAACAAACTTTAAAGTTGTTTTAATTAGTAGACTTTTCCTTGGAGCTGGTATTGGTTTATTTAATTCTCTTTCTATTAGTATGATTAGTGACTTCTTTGGTGAAGAACACCGTGGTACTATGATTGGATTAAGAACAGCATTTCTAAATATAGGTAAGGCTTTGACTACATTTATCTCTGGATACTTACTAATTTACGGTATTCAATATACATTTTTAGTTTATGCTCTAGCTCTTCCTATATTTATAATTTTCCTATTATTTGTACCAAATGCAGAAAATGTAAATAATAAAAAAGTTAGTATTAAATTTCATAGAGAGACTATCGTTTTAACTCTTCTAACATTCTTAGTAGGAATCTCATATATGGGAGCAACTATCAAAATCCCTACTCTACTTGCAGAAAAATATCACTATCAACCAGATGTAGCTAGAAATCTATTAACAATTCTTGCTTTAAGTGGTATTCTTTCAGGAGTTATCTTCGGTGTTCTTGTTAAGAGATTTAAAAATCTAACTTTACCAATTATGTTAAGTTTCATGACAATCGGAAGTGTGTTATTTGCTTTAACAAATAATATTATTATCTTCTATATCGCAGCTATCTTTATAGGTATCAGCTTTGTTGGAACAATGTCATTTAACTTCTTCTATATTTCTAACAAGTTAGAAAATAAATTTATTAATTTCGCAACAAGTGTAGTTTTAGTAGGTGGTAATATTGGTGTAATTCTAACTCCAGTAGTACTTACAAAAATACCAGAAGCTCTACAACTTGAAAAATATACTACACCATTTTTCATAACTACTACACTAATGTTAATTTCTACATTAGTTAGTTATGCAGTTTTAAGAAACAAAAAATAATATAAACTAGGAAAGCACAACGTAGAATTTTTACGTTGTGCTTTTTATTATTAACTATTTAATAATTCTTTATTTTTTTCTAAGAATTCTTTTAATTCTTTATCTGGAACCTGTCTAGCTAATACTAATGTTCTTAGTGATACATCATCTAAACGACAAGTAGCAAATACTGTCATATTATCCTCACCAGATATCTTGGTATTCTCTAGCCAATTTCTTGCTCCGTTTTTAAATAAACTTATAAATTCGTCTTTTTTATCAGCAGTTGTTGGTATCTGATACAGATTAGTATCTTCATGAACCACTTTAACACCTGTTACTTCGTAATAGTATTTTCTTTCCGGAGTTTCCATAACTACAACTCTATGACTGTCAAAATAATCTTTTTTAGCAAACCAGTTCATATTGTTGAATACTCTTGTATCTAATGTTATCTTCTTCTCCTCAATTCCTGCACGAGCATGTCCGAATACCCATTTCACATCGCTTTGGTCTAAACCTGGTTTATTTTCAAAATCCATAAAAACTGCACCAATAAATGGAGCTGGCTTGTTATCAATTCCATACTCTAAATACTTAGAGTTATTTGTTGTTTGTAAAATCGGCTCTTTAAGCGAATCATTACCATCACCAGGAACATACATATACCCAATAACCTCATTATTTGTTGCTTTTAAGTCTTTAAACTTATTAGCCAAATAATCTTTCTCAGCTTGATCAACTACATATTCATCATTTTTCTTAGGTTCTTCCTTAGATTGTGTAGATTCTATTTTTTGCTCAACTCGAACCTGTGGCTCATTAGAATTATTATTCATATAAGAATATATTCCAAATACTCCACCAACTACAAATAAAAGCATTAAAACATACTTTACAATTTTACTTAGCAAAGATTTATTATTATCCATAAAAAATATTCCTTTCTAAAAATTTCTGTTTACATATCTAAACTCCACATTAAATTATATCATAGTTTTTCAAAAATTTCTTCAATAGTAACCCTCTCTTACATAATAAAATTTATAACAAATACCTGAGTATTTCTTGAAATATACAAAAAGAAATCGAACTTTTTATTTAGTTCGATCTCTTAATATTATGAAAATCTACAATTTTTAAACTTGTCTTATATTAACAAAATCAGTTGGCGGAACATTGTCTTTTCCAAGATCAGGTTGTCCTGCTGTGATTAAGATATAATCTCCTTCTTTTGCTAAACCTGATTCCTTAGCGAATTTTGGTGCTAAGTTTAACATTTCTTCCATAGGAAGTGTTCTTTCTTCAATAAATGTAGTAACACCACGTGTTAAAGCTAATTTTCTAGCATTTTGTTTTGAAGGTACTACAGCTAAAATTTGAACTTTTGGCTTATACCTTGCGATAAATTTAGCTGTGCTACCCGATTTTGTGTAAGTTACAATATTATTTACATCTAAAGAATCAAGCAAATATTTTGTTGATAATGAAATAGCGTGTGCTATATCCATCTTATGGTTTTTGTACTCTTCTTCATCTCTATCAAATACTCTATCTTGAGTTTCTACATAACTAATAATTTTATCAACAGTTTGTAATGCCTCTTTCGGATAACTACCAGTTGCTGTTTCTTCTATTAACATTATCGCATCTACTCCATCAATAACTGCATTCGCTACATCCGAAACCTCTGCACGTGTAGGTCTAGGATTATAAATCATAGAGTGTAACATTTGAGTTGTTAATATTACTTCTACCGTTGCATCGTTAGCTTTTCTAATAATTTCTTTTTGAATACTTGGTAAATTTTGATACGGTAATTCCATACCAAGTTCATCCCTATTTATCATAATAGAATCCGCAAATTGAATAATTTCATCGATATTTTCATATGCTTCTTTACAGTCAATTTTTACTATTAATCCAATATCCTTTTTCCCTTGAACTTGCAATATATCTTTTACTTTTCTGATTTCATCTAAGTTACTAACAAATGGACAGGCAACAAAATCAACATCATTTTGACAAGCAAAATGAACATTTTCTTCTTCTATTTTTATTAATTTATATTTACTTTCCGCATAAATATGATCCAAGTCGTAAATAATTGCAGTATTTTTATCTAATTCGTCTCTTAATTCTTTTATTTTATTAATTCTATCAATGCACTCTTCTGTACTTCCATAATATGTATCAATTAATACAGCATCGGCACCTCTAGCAACAATCTCCTCCAAGATCCCCTCTGTACTATTTCCCAAAGTTGCTATAATCTTTGCCTTTCTAGTCATATATAACTACCTCACCTTTTAAAACGTTTTCTTTTTTCTTAATTATAACACATTGAATTATTATTTTCTAGTTACTTTTTAAAGTTTACCATTCTCTAAGAATTATCTATATTTTAATTATTTATTAATCATCTATACATCCTTGTTTATACAACACCATAGAAACCTCCAACTTTCAACATTTATATGATCTTAAAAATTTTTTATATTTTTTCTTATCCATAAAAAAAGAGATTATACTATTATTTGTATAACCTCTTTTCAAAATTATTTTTATTGATTAGAAATAATAATTCAATACATTAAATGATTATTTCTTTTTTCGGAGCTGCAATACCAGACTCAAGATAATCCAGGAATTCTCCGAATAGATTTTCCATTTCTGCATATGAGTTTAAAGTGTTTAATTCTTTTTTAACTTTTGCTCCACCTTTAATACCCTTCATGTAGTATGCAGCATGTTTTCTCATTTCATGTACGGCAACTCTTTCAGGTTTAATTTCCATAAGTCTTCTTAAGTGAAGTAGACAAACATCAATTTTTTCTCTTGGACTTGGTTCTTCTGTTAATTCACCAGTTTCTAAGTACTTAACTGTACGATATAGCATCCAAGGATTTCCTAGAGCAGCACGTCCTATCATTACCGCGTCACAATTAGTATCATCTAACATTTTTTTCGCAAGTTCTGGTGATGTTACATCCCCATTACCAATTACTGGAATTTTCAATTCTTTTTTCACATCACGAATTACATCCCAGTTAGCTTTACCACTGTACATTTGAACTTTTGTTCTACCGTGGATAGCAATAGCACTAGCACCTGCACGCTCTGCATTTCTAGCGTTATCCATTATGTAAATATGCTCATCATCCCATCCCATACGCATTTTTACAGTTACAGGCTTAGAAACAGAGTCTACTAGTCTTGCAATTACTTCATATACCTTATCTGGATCAAGAAGTAATTTACTACCAGCATCAACTTTCGTAATCTTTGGTACCGGACATCCCATATTTAAGTCAATAATATCAGCCTCTGTGTTTTTATCAACATACTTAGCAGCTTCTACTAATGTTTCAATCTCTCCACCGAAGATTTGTAAACTTAGTGGACGTTCTCTTGGATCGATATATAGCATATTCATCGTTTTTTTATTATTGAATAAAATAGCTTTATCACTTACCATCTCAGCACAAACTAAACCTGCACCGAATTCTTTCGCTGTTAAACGGAATGCAGCATTACACACACCTGCCATAGGTGCTAAAACAACTCTATTTGGAATTTCTACTTCTCTAATTTTAAACATTCTTTATCCTTTCATTTTACAATTTTTCTTTATATACACTTATAGGTTCTGTTATTTTCTCTAATGATTCTTTTATGTTTTTCCCAGCTACCTCTATACTGCCATACATTTCTACCAAAGGAGCTAAAACAAAGTTTCTATCATGAATATATTTATGTGGAACAATTAATCTTTCATCATTAAAGATTAAATCATTAAATGTGATTATATCAATATCAATTGTCCTATTACCCCAGTGTTCCTTACGAACTCGACCTAATTCAAGTTCTATTTTTTGAATCGTATCTAGCAGTTCATATGCGTCTAGTTCAGTTTCTACTTCTATACACATATTTAAGAAGTTTTGATCAGCTACTCCACCCCATGCAGGTGTTTCATAAATACTGCTCTCTAAAATAATCTTAAGATTATTATCTACTATTTTTCTTAAAGCATCTTTTAAATACTGTTCTCTTGGCTCTATATTAGTTCCTAACGCTAGTATAATCATTATAAGTTATAAAACTCCTCACGTGATACATTTACTTCTACACCACATTTTTCGAAATGATATTTGATCGGTGCTCCTGGTTTATTAATTTTTAAATTTATATTTTCTATTTGAGAAAATTCAGTAAAAATATTTTTTAAAATTTCTCCAGCTAATCTCTCAAGCAAATTAAATGTATTAGTCGTAGCTGTCGTTACAACAACTTCTGCAATATCTGCATAACTAATACTATCTGTCATTTCATCACTGAACATAGCTTTCTTATAATTAAGCTCACATTCTATGTCAAAAATAAACTTCTGTCCTAATTTATTCTCTTCTTCAAATAATCCGTGATTAGCAAATACTTCAAGATTATCAATAAATAACACTGTTTTCATGATTAATACCTCTCAATCATTATTTTGCTTAACTATAAAATTTTATCA
>CAUUCZ010000080.1:0-5358 GCA_963543895.1 uncultured Gemella sp.
GCATAATATCCATCAAAGTCTCTTCTTCTCTCGTCAAACATACTCTTCTCCTCCTTGGTCCATTCTTTCGGATTTATTATACTGTCTGCTTGTTTCATTATTTTTTCTGGTTCATGTGTAAATGGTTTATTTCCAAAAAATTCTATCCAACGTACTTTTTTGTAATTTTCCGTTGTGTTTTCAGTATATTTTTCTATTTCTAAAAACACCATTTTAACTAAATTTCTTTTCTCTTCTATACCTTTAAATTTAACTTTTAATTCTTCACAATTATCATCATCTCTCATACTAAATGAATGAATCGCTCGATTGTCATTAAAATACGATTTCTCTGTTATCGCTATCGCATAAACTGGTATTAATTCTTGAGATAAATAATGCGTATTTACTCCCTCTTTCTTATACTTATCTAAGTTTTGCGATACTTGTTCGCAAATGTACAACCACAATCTTTTTATAAAATCAACCTGCATAGCAACTTGGATTTCTATAATAACCTGTGTTCCATCATCTAATTCTGCTAGCACATCTACATGCGTTACATATGGGAGAAGCTCTTTATATGGCTTAGCATGTATCTGAGTTCCATCTAGAATTTTTACATTAGTTACTGGTAAATCCAATAAATCTCTAACAAATTGAGCCGTCACCTCAGTATTACTAAATACTTTTTTCGCTACTAAATCCATCATTGGACGTGTATCTTTATTTCTTATGTTTTCCATTTTGAAAACCTCCCTATTTATTATTTTTTTCATAATCCCAGTTAATTTCTTACCTTCATTATACTCTACAGAGATTATTTTTTCTAATAATAACATTAGTCTTACCACAAGTCTTCCAAAACCCTGCTATTTCACAAAATAAATAAACTCCAGATTTTTCTTCTGGAGTTTATTTTCGTCTATTCTTTTATAATTCTATAGTAAATTTTTGATGTTATTGCATAAACTATTAGATAGAAGATTGCGAAGACTACGATTGTCACAGCAAGCGCCTGTAAGAATATGCTATTATCTGTTATTAAGAATAATCTCAAGATTTTTTCGATAAATGGATATGCTACTATAGTGTGTAATGTCGCTATAATTAGCGGTGAGAAGAAGATTAACAATACTTGTGATCTTATTGATTGTTTAATCTGTTTATCTGTAATACCTACTTTTCTCATGATTTCAAAGTTTCCTTTATCCTCATATCCTTCTGAGATTTGTTTGTAGTACATGATCACCACTTGGCTTATTACGAAGATAAAGCTTATGAACACCCCGATGAATAGGAATGATGCGAATACCCCTCTAAATGTAAGTTTATTTTCTTCTTTACCTTCTATTTCTATACCACTTTGTTTTTCTAGTTTTTTAAAGCTTTCGATTACCTTAGCTTCTTTAGTAGTGTCTTTAATATTGAAGGCAACGTAGTTTTGAAGTGTAGGAGTACCTGTTTGTATACTAATTCCTCTTTTTTCTAACTCTTTACTACTTAACTCTTCTAGTTTTGTAGCTAATTTAGTTGCTTCTTTTTCATCTTTAACAACAGCATAATATGTATCCATAATATTTGCGGTAGCCGAACCTATTGTTCCTGGAAACTCTGATAATTTTTCTTTAATTTTATAGTCACTACCATTTAGAGAAATACTATTATAATTGTAATCTCCTTTTTTATCGATATGTAATAAAATCTCATTACTTTCTAATGTTTTATTTTTATTAGCGAATTTATTATAATCTTTTAATTGTAAAACAACTATCATTTTAACATTACTTAAGTCTACACCTACATTTGATTCAAAATTGAACTTATCTTCAACTAATCTTCCTACCATAGGTAATGAATTATATGAGACCATATCTTCCACTTCAGTTCCCGCTTCTTTAGCTGATAATTTTGCATTATTTTCAATTTCTTTTAGTTTATCACTAGTAGAATGATAACCTGCAATCATTAATTGTCTTGGGAATCTTTCGTTGTAAGATTTTTCCATACCTGCATATAATGCTGATGTTGATCCCATAGTTACAAGAACCATTGTAGATAATATACAGATATTCGCTAATCCTACTGCATTTCTCTTCATTCTGTACAATAAACCAGAAACACTGATGAAGTTTTTAGGTTTATAGTAGAAGTTTTTATTATTTTTCATGATTTTTAGTACTGTGATACTAACTGCCATAAATACTAGATATGTACCTATAATCACCGCAACTACAGCATAAAAGAATACTAATAATGCTTTTACAGGATTTTGTACCGTTTGTGCTGTGTAATAACCATAGCCGATTAATGCTAAACCGATTATCGCTAGAATCCATCTAGATTTCGGTTCTTTTTCACCTTTATTTTCATCTTTTAATAAGGCTACAATTCTAAGTCTAGCTATTTTTATAACAGTATAAAGTAATAATAAGAAGTATATTCCTCCGAATAATAGTACTGAGAAAACTATAGCTATCGGTGTTATGCTGAACCCAAAGCTAACTCCCGCTGAGAATAATTTCAATAATACTAACAACATAAGTTTATCAAAAATTATTCCTAATCCAATTCCTAACACTATTGTAGTTACAGCGATAAAAATTGTTTCTAACACTAAGATTTTAGCTATTTGTTTTTTCGTCATACCTAGTACAGAATACAATCCAAATTCTTTTACCCTACGTTTTACTAGAAAACTATAAGTATAAAATAGGAAAATTACAGAGAACAGCGCAATTACAATAATACCGAAACTTAATACCTGTTTTGTCGCATCAATACCGTTTGGAAGTTTGTTTAAATTATCCCCAAATGCCAGAGATGACAAGATATAAAACGACATTATTGTAAAAATTGCTGATAACACATACGGTATTATAAATTTTTTATTTTTTACAAGGTTGTTTAAAGCAAATTTGCTATAAAAGAAGCTCATCTTACTCACCTGCCTGCATTAAAGTTAACGTGTCATTAATTTTTTGGAACATCTCACTCGTAGTCGCATTTCCTTTTCTAAGTTCATGGAAAACTACCCCATCTTTAATAAATAATACACGTTTAGCACGAGCTGCTGTTTTCACAGAGTGCGTAACCATAATTATTGTTTGTCCTGCATTATTAAGTTTTTCAAAAACTTCTAACAGTTGATCTGTTGATTTTGAATCTAGCGCTCCTGTCGGTTCATCCGCTAAGATTAGAGCTGGGTTCGTAATAATCGCACGAGCTACCGCAACCCTTTGACGTTGCCCACCAGATACTTCATATGGAAACTTATTGATTAATTTATCAATTCCTAAAGGTTTAGTTACTTTCTCTAATCTTTGTTCCATATCTTTATATTTTTTATTAGCTAACACTAACGGTAATAAGATATTATCTTTTATAGAAAAATTATCAAGTAGGTTGAAATCTTGGAAGACGAATCCTAGATTGTCACGACGGAAATTCGCTAAGTCTTTATCTTTCAACTTGCTTAAATCTAAATTGTTTAAATTCACATTCCCTGACGTTGCTTTATCGAATGTTGCGATAATATTTAATAAAGTAGTTTTACCGCTTCCGCTCTCACCCATAATCGCTACATATTCACCATTATCTACTGCGAAATTTACATTTTTTAACGCTTCTGTACTTTGTGTACTTAATCTTGTTGTATAAACTTTTCTTACATTGTTGACCTCTAATAACATTTTTATCACTCCTAAATTCTTTTTATTTTATCTTATCTTCCTAGTTCGAACTTTTCTACAACTTCCTCGTTGTTTATATTTATATTCTACCTTACTTTTCTTACAGATTCTATCGATTTTCCTTACAAAAAAGCTCCCAACCTTACACTTTTGTAAGATTGGGATATTTATTACTTTTTATTTGATTTCAAATACTTTATCAACTTTATTTCCTTGGAAATTATAATCTCAATATATCTGTAAATCTTTGTTCAGAGTTGCTATCTAGTCTGTGTGTGATTAGAATTACCGTTAATTCTGGATTAGTTAATAGAAGTTCTTCTATTTTCTCTGCATTATCCTTATCTAAATTAGAAGTTATCTCATCTAACAGCACTACTTTTTTCTCTCTAATGATTCCACGAGCTAGAGCTATTCTTTGTTTTTGACCACCTGATAAATTCTTACCACCTTCCACAAGTTCTGTATCTAAACCGTCCTCAAGACTTATTAAAAATTCACCTAATCCGACACTTTCTAACACGTCTTTAACTTTTTCATCAGCATAATCATCACCTAGCGTTATATTAAATCTTAGACTTTCTGTAAAAATATACGGCTCTTGTGGGATATATAGCATTTTATCATACAGGCTGTGCTTATTGATACCCTCTAGTTCTTCTCCGTTAAATTTAACTCTACCTTCGTAATTTTCTATTCTTCCCGTCAATAATTTTAACAATGTAGATTTCCCACTACCACTTTCTCCGACAATAGCGTATTTACCATATTTATTAAATACATATGAAATGTTTTTTAATACACTTTTCTCTTCATATTTATAAGAAACATCTTCTAATACTATAGTTTCAATTTCTTCATTTAATAATTTTTTGCCAGTATCTTGATCATTAATTGTCTTAGCCTCTTCTTTAAATTTCTCGAATTTCTCAAAGATTGGCACTACAATATTTAACTCTACTGTAATGTTCATAATATTTCCTACTGAATTAAAAATCGTAGATGTTAGTGACTCTACCGTTAAAATAGATCCAAAGCCAACAATATTTTTTAGAGCCAGTATTCCTGTTAGTAATACTACACCAACTTGTCCTACTAAATTCCCTAAACCACCTAAGACTCCAGCTAATCCGACACTTTTTCTTAGAGACACAGATTCTTTTAGTACTTCATTAGAAGAAGTTGCTACAATTTTTTTCAAAATTCCTAATTTATTGAAAGATAGTAAACTATCAAATCCCTGTAGGTAATTTGTATTTTTACTTATTAATTTTTCTAATGAGCCTGAGTATCTCTGAGCTTTATTCTGAATAGATTTTTGCGCAAGAGCTGGTAAAACTAATGTAAGAACACTCATTACTATAGAGAAGACGATAATCGACCAGTGGAATGCAAATAGTCCGACTATAGCTAAAAGTGTCTCTATAATTGCTGTAATACTTTGATAAAAATTACCAAAACCTTTTTCCTCAACAATCATCAAATCATTACTAAGCCACGATATGTAATCACCACTATTTTTCTTATTGAAATTAGCATAGTTATTTTTAGAAATTGCATCAACGACATCGCATCGAATGTCAGTTATCATTTTTTGCACTACATAGTTTTCATACGGAATTTTTATATAAATAGAAACTAAATATAATAAAAACACGATACCCGCATAGGCTATATTATAGAAAAA
>CAUUCZ010000081.1:0-5355 GCA_963543895.1 uncultured Gemella sp.
GCGAATTTAAAGCTCTCAGCGACAGAAATCATAGTTGTAGCTATTGCAATCTGATTAGCAAGTTTTGTATATTGCCCTTTTCCAGCTTCACCAAAATAAGTAATATTTTTACCTAGTTTTTCAACTAATGGTAGAACAACTTCTTCAAATACTTTTTTATCTCCACCAGCCATGATTGATAGAGTAGCATTTTTTGCTCCAACATCTCCACCTGTTACAGGAAGATCAAGTGCATATGCACCAACTTTTAGAAATTCATTACTAATTTTTTCAGCTAGAGTAGGAGAAGAAGTAGTCATATCTACAAATACTTGACCTTTTTTAACTGTTGTAATAAGTCCATTTTCACCCAAATAAACTTCTTCAACATCTTTAGGGTAACCTACTATTGTAAATACTACATCAGCAAATTTAGGTGCGTCTTTTACTTCGTTAAGAAGTGTAGCTCCACGACTTACTAAGTTATCAGTTTTACTCTTTGTTCTGTTGTAGACGAAAAGTTCGTGACCAGCATCCATAAGGTGACCAGCCATACTTTCTCCCATAACTCCAGTTCCAATCCATGCAATTTTCATAGGAAATGCCTCCAATAAATAGTTTTATGTTCTTTAATTATATCACAAATCGATGAAAACGCTATGCTAAATGATTATAGATAGAAGGAAAGAAATTTAATATCATAGCACTTCAAAATATGGTATAATATTCAAGGTAAGAAGATAACTAGGAGGATATTGTGAATAAAAGTAAATTAAAAGAATTTTTCATGTGTACAAGACCACATAGTTATCCAGCATCAATAGCACCAGTTTTGTTTGGGGCTACTTACGCTTTAGGATATGAGATTAAGTTTTCGATTTTAAAATTTATTTTGTTTTTACTTGCATGTCTGTTGATTCAAGCAGCAACCAACCTGTTTAATGAATACTATGATTATAAGCATGGTTTGGACAAAATTGATTCTGAGGGGATTTCTGGTTCGATAGTTAAGGGAAATCTAAGTCCTAGAGAAGTTATGGTAGGAGCATTGGTATTATACGCACTAGCTTTTGTCCTGGGATTAATTTTAACATTCATGACAAGTGTCTATGTATTGTTAGTTGGTTTAGTGTGTATGCTTGCTGGATATTTTTATACAGGTGGAAAGTATCCTATAGCTTATTCTCCTTTTGGAGAAGTTGTTTCTGGATTCTTTATGGGAACAATAATTATTGCTCTATCGTTTTACTTTCAAACTGGATATGTAAATGCTGATATTATTGTAGTTTCAATACCTTTGTTTATTATGATTGGAGCTATTTTATTAGCGAATAATATCCGTGATTTAGACAATGATAAAGAATCAGGAAGAAGAACTTATGCGATATTAGTTGGAAGAAATAATGCTATTAAAACAATGGAAATTAGCTTTATCGTAGTATATTTATTAAATGTTTTATTTATAATTACTAAATATGCTTCATGGTGGAATCTACTGGTGTTTGTTACTATTCCTTTAGCGATAAAAATAATTAAGGGTTTTAGTGAGAATAATCACAAAAAAACAATGGCGCCATTCATGGTGTTAACAGCTAAGTTAACGATTTTTGTAGGATTTATAATGTCGTTAGCGAATATACTGAAATATTTAATGAACTAAAAAAATTTAAAAAGAGTCAACTTTTTTTGTTGACATCTTAAACCAAAAGATATATAATAAATAATGTGTTTATGAGGTGATATTTAATGAAATGGTTAAGATCTTCGTTATTCAAAAATAATAGTGATACTTTTGTTTTTGAAGAAAATATAAATGTTAAAGTAGAACACTATGATAACTCTCTAAAAGATATTAGAGATGTTGTTGTTAGTGGAAAATTAACTCGAGGTGGACAAGATAAAATCTATGCTGATCTGTTAATTAAAGGAAACTTCGAAATGATTTCAGGAAAAACACTTAAAGAAGTGGTTGTTCCATTTGAAATTGAAGAGAGAGAAGAATACGTTGATAAGTCTGTATTTGCAGGCGAAGAGGTATTCGACGTTAATTTAATGGATATGTATATTGACTTAACACCTTTAGTAAATGAGCTTATAATTTTAAATATTCCAATAACTACTTCTGATGAAGAAGAGTTAGAAATGGTTTCTGGTAATGACTGGGAAGTGGTTTCTGAAGAGTCTTTAACTGATGTTAAAGAAAAGAAAGAATCACCATTTGCGGCTCTTAATGGATTATTTAAAGAACAATAAGAATTATTTAAAATAATTGGAGGAAATTAACTATGGCAGTTCCTTTTAGAAGAACATCAAAAACAGCTAAAAGAAAAAGAAGAACTCACAAAAAACTATCTGCACCATCAATTACTATCGATGCAACAACTGGTAACTACGTAATGGGTCACCGTGTTGATAGAAAAACTGGTATGTACAAAGGTAGACAAGTTCTAGACGTTAAATAATTTAAATATTACCAAACCCTAAGGAGGTGTCCTTAGGGTTTTTTTATGTTTAAAATTAAGTTAAGTAAATGAAATATATGAGATTTGCATTTAAAGATTTAAATTTATATTAAAAATGAACAGAAAATAAATCTTTAAATTTGTATTAGTAAGTTGTATAATAAATATAAGGGTATAGAATATTATTTCTTAATTGTTTAGGAATATGAAAAGAGGATTTTATTATGACAAATTATGGAATTGTTGGAACAGGTTATTTTGGTGCAGACTTAGCTCGTTCATTAGAAAAAATAAAAGATGCGAAGGTAACTGCAGTTTTTGATCCGGAAAATGGAGAGAAAGTTTCTAAGGAGCTTAATGCAAAAAATTGTTTGTCGTTGGAAGAGTTGGTTGGTCTAGATGAGGTAGATTGTGTTATCGTCGCAACACCGAGTAATTTACATCGTGAGCCAGTATTATTAGCCGCTAAGAATGGTAAACATGTATTCTGTGAAAAACCAATCGCTTTATCTTATGAAGATTGTAAGGTTATGGTTGAAACTTGTCGAGAAAATAATGTGATTTTTATGGCAGGTCATATTATGAACTTTTTTAATGGAGTACGTCACGCAAAAGAATTGATTAAGCAAGGGAAAATAGGAGATGTAATATTTTGTCATGCTGCAAGAACAGGATGGGAAGAAAAACAAGAAATTGTTTCTTGGAAAAAAAATCGATCACAATCTGGAGGACACTTATACCATCACATTCATGAACTTGATTGTATTCAATTTATTATGGATGGTCTACCCGAGCAAGCAACTATGATAGGTGGAAATGTATGTCATGTTGGTGAAAATTTTGGTGATGAAGATGATTTCTTAATAGTTAATCTGGAATTTTCTAATAAACGATACGCAGTACTTGAATATGGGAATGCATTTAGATGGGGTGAACACTATGTCCTTATAGAAGGTACAAAAGGAGCTATAAAATTAGATTTATATAATACTAAAGGTACTTTAAGAGTAGTAGGAGAAGGAGAGAGTTATTTCTTAATCCATGAATCAAAAGAAGAAGATGATAACAGAATGGCTATTTATACAGGTAGAGGAATGGATGGAGCAATAGCTTATGGAAATCCTAATGTACGTTGCCCGCTTTGGTTACAAAGCTGTATAGATAAAGAAATGTTGTATTTGCATAATATTTTGAATGGAGAAAAAGTATCAAAAGAATATGAAAAACTATTAAATGGTGTCGCAGCTCTAGAGTCAATTGCGACTGCTGATGCATGTACATTGTCTTTAAAAGAAAATAGAAAAGTAGAGTTGAGAGAAATAGTAAAATAGAAAATAAGAGACTAATAAAAACAATACTCCAAGAGAAATTCTCTTGGAGTATTGTTTTATAATATTAATCTAAGTATCCTAATTTTTTAATTAGTTCTGCAGTTAAAACAGCTCCACCAGCGGCTCCACGTAATGTGTTATGAGAAAGTCCTACGAATTTGTAATCGAATAGGTTATCTTCACGAAGACGACCTACAGTAATTTGCATACCTTTTTCGTTATCACGATCTAGAACCGGTTGTGGACGATCGTTTTCTTCATAATATTTAATGAATGGAGTTGGTGCTAGTGGTAATTCATGTTTAGCAATTTCAGGAACATGATTTTTAATTTTTTCAACTAAAGTTTCTAATCCTGGGTCATTTTCTAAATTGAATGATACACAAGCAAGGTGACCATCAAGAACTGGTACACGAATACATTGAGCTGATAGTTTCATTGAGTTATCTGGAACGATTTTACCACCAACTACTTTACCGAAGATTTTAAGTGGTTCT
This sequence comes from uncultured Gemella sp., assembly GCA_963543895.1. Taxonomy (GTDB): domain Bacteria; phylum Bacillota; class Bacilli; order Staphylococcales; family Gemellaceae; genus Gemella. Next base: position 4,270 of record CAUUCZ010000081.1, read on the forward strand.
TTTTCACTTTTCTCTTCTTCTCCTCCAATATAAGGAATGATGTTCTCTATCATTTCAGGCCATTCATTGAAAGTTTTTCCGCTTCCTGAGATAGCTTGATATGTGCAGATAGATGCTTCTTTAACACCGTACTCTTTAATTGCTTCAAAGATAGGTACATAGCTTTGAATTGAACAGTTAGGTTTTGTAACGATGAATCCTTTTTTAGTTCCAAGGCGTTCTCTTTGTGCAGGAAGAACATCAAGGTGAGCTGAGTTGATTTCTGGAATGATCATCGGTACATCATCTTTATTTCTGTTTGCAGAGTTGTTAGAAACAACAACTACTTCACGTTTAGCATAGTCTTCTTCAAGTTTGATTAAAGCTTCTTTATCAAGGTTAATTGCACAGAATACCATGTCAATTCCTTCAGAAACTTCGTCAATTTTGTATAAGTCTTCAACAACTAATTCTTTAGTGTATTCAGGTACAGCGTGGTCTAATTTCCAACGACTTTCCATAAGTTCTCCATATTTTTTACCAGCAGAACGAGGTGATGCTGCTAATTTTACTACATCGAAGTATGGGTGATTTTCTAATAATACTAATAGGCGTTGACCTACCATTCCTGTTGCCCCTAGTACGGCTACTCTTGATTTTTGCATAATAAATTTCTCCTTTATTTATTTAAAATTATTTCAAAATGAACTTCTTCTATGTAGTGAAAGAAGAAGTTCGAATATTTTTAACATATTAGTTTAGAACTACTGTTCCTTCTTTATCAACTTTTAATAAGATGGCTTGCCAGTTGTATTTTAATTTAGCAAGTTCAGTTTTTATTTTTTCTATATTGTTAGTATCACTAACGATATTCATTAATGTAGAACCACTTCCAGAAATGAAAAATGCAGAACTATCAATCTTCTCACAGATTTCTCTTACTTCATGATATTCATGTATTATTTCTTTTCTATAAGGTTCGTGGATTTTATCACCCATAACCTTTTTAAGAAGTTCTAAATCATAAGTTTCAAATGCTTTAATAACTGATCCAATACGCGACATTGAGTAAATAGCATCTTGAAGTTTAATTTCTTTTGGCATTAC
>CAUUCZ010000082.1:0-5283 GCA_963543895.1 uncultured Gemella sp.
ACTATTAATATAGTTATAGCTACGAAAATCGCAGTAGTCTTAATCCTTTGATTTTCTATAAACATCGTCGCGATTATTATAGCTAAACTAAAAACTGTAATAAGCATATTAACAGCCATAAATATTAATTTTTTATCCGCCATAATTATTTTTTCCTTATCTTGATTGTTACTTTAACAATCGGTGTATCCGTCGCAATTCGAACATTTTCTTTAGGATAAATTTTCAAATTACTTCGTTCTTCTGTTTCTTCTTTAACATCACTTAAATCGACGTCAACGAACATCTCTGACACTTTAGCCAATGTAGCTTCATCTTCCGCCCTAACAGCTACTTTAGAAACATCAGCAGTCGCACTAATCAGCTCGAATCCTGAAGGAAGACTACCTATAGTATTTACTTCTAGTGGAACTTCTTTTTCGATATTCTTCAACTCTATATTCATAACTGTTGAACTTGGATCTATTTGAATATCCTCTATTTTGTTATAGTCACTATCGTAAGCTACTAACTTAGCTTCTTCTCTAGTATTTCTATTAAGCTTCGTACGAGTATCACTCTCAGCACGAACCTCATTAATTCTGTTAAGACTTTCTATCGCACCAGAAATCTTAACTGTTTTATTTGTCACACTAAGATTATCTACTTCATATCCAATCAGTAGACGTTCTTTCTTAACTACCGGTGTAACTTTAAATTCTTTTGTTGCTTTTTCTCTAATAGATATCGTTATGACAGACGGTTCTGCGGTACCATCGACACCTTTTTCTAAGCCATCTATCTCAATTTTAACCTTTTGATCGTCTCCTATTTGAGCATTTCTAAGATTCAACTTCGCCTTGAAGTTTTTAGCAACACTTTCTTTTTGAACTTTTGTTTGTGTTCCGGATAATTTCACAGATACAGTATTAGGAATACCTACTACATAAAGCTTATCTCTATCATAATCAACATCCAGTGGCACATCACTTACCCAAGCTGTTGCATTATCACTACTACTATCTCCAAGAACCGAAAAGTTTTTAAAATTCTCATTAACCGATAGGAACAATAGTATCGCTATTAAAAATGATATTAACTTTAACTTATTATTTTCTTTTAGTTGCATAATATCACCTCTTATTTAATTATTTTTTCTTGCTGTTTCCAATTTTTCGCCAAGTAATCAGCTAAATCGTCTGTTGAGTAATCTGAAGTTAAAATTCCATTTTGACAAACACTAATCTTCCCTGTTTCCTCAGATACAGCGATTATTATAGCATCTGTAACTTCAGATAATCCTAATGCCGCACGGTGTCTTGTACCATAGCTACTAGCTATCGATCTATTATCTGATAAAGGAAGCACACAACTTGCAGCGCGAATCTTATTCTCATCGATTATCATAGCACCATCATGCAAAGGTGTGTTCGGAATAAAAATGTTAATTATAAGTTCATTTGTCACCTCGGCATTGACCGTAATACCACTTTCAACATATTCTTCAAGACCTGTATTATTTTCTAGTACGATTAATGCACCTATTCTTCGACGTGCCATATGTCTAGATGAATCAACAACAGCCTTTATAATCTGTTCAGTAGAATTTTTCTGAACATCTTTATAGTTAATATTGAAGATATTAGACAGCTGTACCCTTCCTATGTATTCAAGAGCTCGTCGTAATTCCGGTTGGAATATAATCATAATACCTAATACTCCCCAAGTTACTACTTGTTCAAAAATGTATGTCATCGTCTTAAATCCGATAAAGTTAAAGAATATTTTTAGTCCAATAACAATTAAAATACCTTTAACAAGTTGCATACCACGAGTACCTTTTAATAAACTCAATAGTTTATAAACTAAGAACCAAACTAATAATATATCCAATAGATGAATAATTAGTGTTAGCGTACTTACTCCTGATAAGTATTCAGCTATCATAAATAATCTCCTTCCTTTAATTACTAATATCTCGCTACGCATATAACCCTTATTCTTATGCGTATAGCAGTCCAACTTCAATTATATCACAAAATGCAAGCGTTGTGCTATTTTTTATAGAAGAAAAAAGAAGATATTTTACAAATATCAAATGCAAAATATCTTCAATACACTTTTTATAATTTTAGCTTTTGGTTATACTTCACTAAATAGTAGCTTATAACCCTTGTAGCATTGGGTTTTCTTCTTATAAACTATCATTAGTTTACTAATCAACCTTACTTATGTATACAAAATCTGTAGGTGGTACAGTACCTTTTCCAGTGTCTGGTTGACCAGCAGTTATTAGTATGGAATCACCAATTTCAGCTAGTCCAACTTCTTTAGAATATACAGAAGCATTACTTAACATCTCTTCCATACTTAACATTTTAGGTTCAATATACGGTACTACTCCTCTAGTAATAATTAATTTTCTTGCACTTTCTCTATCAGGTAATACTGCTAGCACAGGTATATTTGGACGATACCTAGCGATGAAACGAGCTGTTGTTCCTGATTTCGTATAAGTTACAATATTTTTTACATCAACTGCTTCTAAAAGATGTTTTGTCGTCATAGAAACAGCATGAGATATACTCATTTTGTATCCATCCACTTCAAATCTTTCTGCATCAACAGCATTATTTTTTTCAACAGTTCTTATAATTCTATCTACTGTTTCTAACGCTTCACATGGATAATCACCAATCGCAGTCTCTTCCGTTAACATTATCGCATCAACACCATCGAAAATTGCATTCGCAACATCAGAAACTTCGGCTCTAGTCGGTCTTGGATTGTAAACCATAGAATACAACATTTGAGTAGTTAAAATTACTACTTTCGCAGCTTCATTAGCTCTTCTTACTATTTCCTTTTGAATTCCAGGTAAATCTTCATACGAAATATCTACCCCAAGTTCATCACGATTAATCATAATCGCATCTGCAATTTCCAATATATCATCAAGATTATCATAACCATCTTTACAATCTATCTTAACAATAATCCCTATATTTTTTCCATGTGATTTAATAAGCTCTTTTACCTTCGTTATCTCATCTATGTTTCCAACAAAAGGACACGCAACGAAATCTACATCATTTACACAGGCAAACTCTACATTCTCCTCATCTATTCTTATAAGTTTATATTTATTTTTCGCATAAATATGATCTACATCATATATTATAGCTAAGTCTCTTCCCACTTCTTCTCTTAGAGCTTTAACCATTTCTATTCTTTCAACATTTTGTTCATTACTCCCGTAGTAAGAATCTATCAATACAGCATCTGCTGCACCTTCAACTATTTTTCGTAATACTTTATCTGTGGCATCACCTATAGTAGCTATTATTTTAGAATTTCTAATCATAACTCTTCACCTATCCGTATCTTTATTTCATATTTTATTATAGCACAGCAAAATATAACATACTATACTATAAAAATTAGAACAGTTTTCACTATTTATTATTAAGTAGTTAAATATTATTATTAAATCGGAAGAGATTAATTATAAATAAATTTAATTAAAGTAATTATTTCGACTTTTTTTTGTCATCCTTTAATATAAACTATAAAAATATAACCACATATATCGTTTTCAAGACGAGGTGTAATTTATTAAATAAAAGAAAAACTCTTACCTCGTATGTAAGGTTTTTTCTTACAAATAAACTTACATTTGTAGTTGTTTTTTGGTGATAATTATGAAAAATATTTATAAAGTTTATTTCTCTACAAGTGTTATTTAAAGAACATAGTAGCATTTCTATAAATACAGACTATAAAAAAAATAATATTACATAATATATAAAAAACTATTGACAACCCCCCTTTCTGTAGTATATAATTTACATGCTGATATAACACATAGTTTTCAGTTATTAAAATTTATATATATTATATTTAGGAGGAACATTTTATGTTATCATTTTTAAAACCTAAAGCTAAATCACACAAAGTTCCTGCCGATAAAGTTATGCCAACTTATAAAAAATTAAGATTTATTTCTTTCCTTGGAGTATTCCTTGGATACATGGCATTCTACATTGTTAGAAATAACATCAGTTTATCGAGTAGTGATCTTAAAGCATCTTTAGGAATTTCTAAAACTCAAATGGGTGCAATCATGAGTTACATGTTACTTGCGTATGGATTAAGTAAAGGATTCATGAGTAGTTTAGCAGATAAAGCCGATCCAAAAAAATATATGGCTCTTGGACTTTTCCTTTGTGCATCTGTAAACTTAGCACTTGGAGTTAGCCACACTGTATTCTTAGTATCAATCTTAGTAATCTTACTAGGGCTTTTCCAAGGTATGGGAGTTGGGCCAGCATTCATCACACTTGCAAGCTGGTACCCTAAAAAAGAACGTGGTCGTATGACTGCTCTTTGGAACATTTCTCACAACATCGGTGGAGGAATCGTAGCAAGTGTTGTTACATTAGGGTTCTTCATCTTTGGTAAAGAACACTGGAAATTAGCATACTACGTATTCCCAGCGATTATCGCTATTATCTTCGTTATTATTATCCTTGTTTTAGTTAAAGGAAAACCAGAAAACGAAGGTCTACCAACAATGGAAGAAATCACTGGTGAAACACACAAAGTAGAAGTGAAACACGTACCAGAAGAAGCTGCAAACTTAAACGCAGGACAAATCTTCGTAAACTACGTACTAAAAAACAAACATGCTTGGTATGTATCCCTAGTTGATACATTCGTATACTTAATCCGTTTCGGATTAATCTCTTGGCTTCCAATCTACTTATTAGAAACTAAAGGATTCACAAAAGGACAAATGGGTATCGCCTTCACACTATTCGAGTGGGCTGCTATTCCATCAACACTTCTTGCTGGATATCTATCTGATAAAGTATTTAAAGGTTACCGTATGCCTCCAGCAATCGGTGCAATGGTTATCATTTTCTTCTGTCTAATCGGATATTGGGAAAGTACTTCTCTAGTATGGGTAATCGTATTTGCCAGCCTTTCTGGATGTCTAATCTACGTACCACAATTCTTAGCATCAGTTCAAACTATGGAAGTTGTTCCATCATTTGCTGTTGGTAACGCAGTTGGTTTAAGAGGATTCATGAGTTACATCGTGGGTGCTTCATTCGGTACTTGGTTCATCGGATTCGTTGTTGACCGTGTAGGATGGTCTGGAGGACTTTACGTACTTCTATCATCTGCAGTTCTTTGTATCGTATTCGCAGTACTAAGTCACCGCGGAGCTAAAGAATTAGCACAAAAATAATTAACAATTCAAAACATCAAAAAGCACTGAACAAAATCGTTCAGTGCTTT
>CAUUCZ010000083.1:0-5239 GCA_963543895.1 uncultured Gemella sp.
ACTTAGCTTTTCTCCCGCAGAAGTCGCTTGATTTCTACCAGTTTCATTTAATTCAATGTCGCTATGACCTTGGATTAATCTATTTTTATTATAGTTTGTTTCACCATGTCTAACTAATAAAATTTTCATATCACTTACCTATTCAAAAATGAAATCCTCATCTTCAATTGATTCAACATTCATACTAACTACATATCCATCACCTTTAACACTAAAGAAGTCATGGTTCTTAGTATTTGTATTCATCGCATTTTCAATAATTGGGTTAATTTCTTTATCTTCGAAGTATCCAGGATATCCTAAGTTAGCTAATGCACGGTTAGCATTATATTCAACATAGTCTTTTACTTCTTCATATAAACCAATTTCGCTATATATGTCTTTAGTGTATACTAATTCATTTTCATATAAATCTAATAATAATTTATACATTTCTTTTTCAGCACGTTCTTGCTCTTCTTGAGTAAGAGTTTTAAAGATTTCTTGAGCATCAAAACCAGTAAAACTTCCGTGGATAGTTTCATCTAATAAGATTTTACGAATAATTTCTCCAGAAGTAGTTACTTTACCTTGGCCAGCTAAATATAATGGATAGAAGAATCCACTGTAGAAAATATAACTCTCTAAGAATACAGACGCTACACGAGCCATGTATAAGTCATATGTTGGCACTTCTGGCTTAAATAACCTCATATAATAATCTTCGATTAATTTCGCTTTAAATTGAAGCTCTGGATTACTTGGAACCCACTCATCTAGTAAATAGTCTGTCTCTTGTGAAGGAATTAATGAAGTAAAGATAGTAGAATAACTTTTCGCGTGAATTTGCTCCATCATTCCCATAAAGCTATAAACAGCTTGTTTTCTCATATCTTCAGTATGTAAAGATACAAGAGGCATACCTTTATCACCTTGTTGAGTATCAAGACCAGTTAAACCAGCTAATACTTTTTTATAAGCTTCACGTTCTTTATCGTTTAAATCTTCATTCCAACTTTTAATATCTTTTGACACTTTAAACTCAGTATCAACCCAAAATTGTGCAATATTTTGACGCCAATACATGAAAGTTAAGTCATCTTGTTTATTCCAGTTTACAGCTTTCATAATTAGTAATTTTTCCTCTCTTTTCTATATAGCACATGAAGTACATTCTTCTACAGAAAGTAGTTTGTTTCTTGTGTAATATAGTGATTTCAGTCCTTTGTGATGTGCGTAAATATAATATCTTGCAAGTTCTCTTGTTGTTATATCAGAATTTACGAATAAAATCACAGAAATACCTTGGTCTACATGTTCTTGAATAACTGACATTAAGTCAATAAGTTTCATTTGGTCCATAGTAAATGCTGATTTATAGAACCATTGAGTTTTTGGACTTAAGTATGGCATCGGATAGAATGTTTCAGCATTTCCGTAACTTCTACGTTCAATTTTATCAACAATTGGTAATACACTTGATGTTGAGTTTTGAACATATGAAATACTTTGAGTTGGTGCAATAGCCATTCTATATGCATGATATAGACCATTTTCTTTTACTCTATTTTTTAGACTTCTCCAGTCTTCTTTTGTTGGAATATAAATTCCTTCGAATAATGCTTTCACTTTGTCAGTTACAGGTAAATAGTCATTTTCAATATATTTTGTAAAGTAACTTCCATTATAGTAATCTGATTTTTCAAAGTCTTTAAATGTTTCATTACGTTTTTTAGCAATTTGCATTGAACGTTCTAATGTATAGTAATTCATCATCATGAAGAAGACATTAGCAAAATCTTTCGCTTCTTCACTTTCATAAGCTATCAAGTTTTTCGCTAAATATCCATTAAGGTTCATAGCTCCTAATCCAACAGAGTGGAATTCATCATTAGCTTTTACTACACCTGGTGCATTTTTGATTTTAGTAGAATTACTTACAAATGTTAATGCATCCATACCTGAGTAAATAGATTCTTTAATTTTTTTACTTTCCATTACATTAACAATATTTAATGACGCTAAGTTACAAGAAATATCACGTTTAATAATATCCCCTTCACCGTAATCTTTAATTACTGAAGTTTCTTGTAATTGGAAAATCTCAGTACATAAGTTACTCATCTTAACTTGTCCAATTTCACGAAGTGCGTGATTTTTATTAGCATTATCTTTGAACATTAAGTATGGGTATCCTGATTGTAATTGAGTTTGTGCTATTAAGTTAAGCATATCACGAGCATCAAATTTACGCTTCATAATATTTTCATTCGCTACAAATTTATCATAGTATTTAGCAATATCGATATCATCTAACACTAAACCATATTCTTCATAGATTGAATGAGGTCCAAACATATAGAAATCTTTATTCTCACGAGCTAAATCAAAGAATAATGATGGTACGATAATACCTGTAGAAATCGTTGGAAGACGTAATTCTTCATCGGCATTAACCTTCTTAGTATCTAAGAATTCTAATACGTCATAGTGGAAAATGTTTAAGTAAACAGCTCCAGCTCCTGGACGTTGTCCAAGTTGATCTGCATATGCAAAACCTTGTTCTAAAGATTTAGCAACAGGAATAACACCTTTAGCTACCCCTTTTATACCTTTAATACTTTCACCACGTGCACGTAGTTTTGATAAGTTAATCGCAACTCCTCCACCAATTTTTGAAAGTTGTTTAGCAGTTGAATCGATGTAGTTAATAGAGTTAAGTGAATCACCTACTTCTAATAAGAAACATGATACTAACTCACCACGACGACTTCTTCCTGAATTTAGGAATGTTGGTGTTGCCGGTTGTAATCTTTGTTCAAGCATCGCAATCATAAGCTCTTTAGCTAAAGCAACATCACCATCAGCTAAGTACATAGCTACGATAAATACGTGTTGGTTAAAGTTCTCTAAATATTGTTTTTTATCATTTGTTTTTAATGCATAGTCCTTATAGAACTTACTTGCTGCCATATAACTCTTAAATTCAAACTTGAAGTTCGCAGCTAATTCTAAACATTCTAAAATTTCATCTTCAATATATTTATCAAAAATATTATAGTAGAAATTCTCTTCTACTAAATATCTAAGTCTTTTAATTTCTGAACTGAATTTCTTTGTACGAAAGTCTACTTCACGAAGAAATTCTTCAATAGCTTCCACGTCTTTTTCTAATTTGAAAAAGCCATTATCGCCTCTTTTTGTTACTTCATTATTTAATTCAATATGGTTAAATTTCTCCATTCTCTACACTCTCCAAATATATTTTTTTAAAATCACTTATATCTTTTTTATTACCATGTAATTCAATTTTCATTAGTAACGGAATGTTATATTCACTGCTAATAATTTCAGCAGCATTGGCAAATCGTTCACCCCAATTTTTATTTCCACTACCAACAACACCTTTTAAATGGTTATGGTTCTTTTCTAAAAAACTAGAGACTGCAACCGGTACTTCTCCAAAGCCAAATGTTGGTGTTATAAGGATATAATCGAAATCCACATCATAATCAATATCCTGTAAATAAATTACATCTTCTTCGGGAATCTCACACATGTCTACAAATCTTTTACAATTTCCAGTCAATGAATAAACAATAATCTTCATTATTTCCTCACACTCCCACAAAAATATTTCCGAAATTATTTCCCGGAAATTTCAAACATATATTTATTATACACTCTATTTTTTATTTTTTCAACGATTATTTTCGCTTTGAAAATCCATGAAAATATTTTTCAAAATTTCTATACTTATTTAATATTTCATTAGTTCATTTATTAACTTTTAGACAAAATTATAGTGAAAAATATTATAGTAAAAAAAATTACTTAAGAATTTTTCACTTGAAATTTTTCAAAAAAGAACTCAGAACAAATAATATTGTTCAAAGTTCTCTTCTATAAATATTTTAATTTATTCTATTAGATTTTCTTCTAGCAAATTCTGAGAAATGAAATTTATCGACTCTATGACGACTTTCTGTATAATGAAGAAAATCAGTTCCTTCCGTATATACATCACTTCTTAGTACTGCAATATGTTTATGACCATTTAAGTCAATATATGTAGAATCTTCTTCACTAATAGGCTCGATTTTAAAATCTTTATTTCCATATGAAATTTTTATACCCAAATCATTTTCCAGATATTCATACAGTGATTCCTCAACTCGAGCTGTAGGTAATTCTCCAATTGCACTCTTTCTAATATAATCTTTATCTAATATTACTGCTTCACCATCAACGATTCTTTGACGAACTAAGTAAATTAATTTTTCTCCACGTTTCACAAGACCAAGGCGTACTAGAAAATCTGGAGCCTCAACTTCTTCATTTACTATTACCTTAGTAGTTGCTTCAACGTCTTGAAATTGTCGACGTTCTTTAAAACTTAAAAGTCCTGTTACTGGTAGTCTATATCTATGAACATCAAGAACAATAGATCCCTTACCTTGAATTTTATGGATATAACCATTTTCTAATAATAATAACAATGCTTTTCTTATAGTTTCCCTAGAAACATCATATTCTCTTGCAAGTTCATTTTCACTTGGCAAAAGCGAATTAGACCTATATTGCCTATTTTCTATTTTTTCTCTTAACTCTAAATAGATCTTAAAAAACTTATTCATGATTTCCCCCAAAATAAATAACTATATACATATATTTTAACATAATTCACATAATTATTAAATATTTTTTACTCAAAAACTTTTATAAAATTAGCATTTTTTGTTAAATTCTGTAAATATGTAAACCAAAATTAAAACAAACCTCTTATCTTCTCTAATATTAATGTGCTATAATATTTAATGGAGGTATTAATATGAATAAATATATACGACAAACACTAATTGTTATACAAAATTTTTCACTATTTATTAGTGCAATACTCGGTATAATATTTTACAATTGTTTTAACCTGGACTTTTATAAAAATTTCTATTCAAAAGGAAATTTAGCACCTAATATCAATACATCAAGTGATGAATTAATAAATAATACATCGAATCTTTTAGATTATCTAAATAGTAAAGCTGAGCTGAATACATCATGGTTTACAGAAAAAGATATTCTACACATGAAAGATGTTAGAACACTTTATAATGTAAGTTTTTATACTATGATATTTTTTATAGCTGTATTTATTATTTCTACTATTTTTATAATGTTTTTATACAAAAATCATACAATGTTCTACATTACTAGAACATTCAATAAAACATTATTAGCATTCATTATATTAATAATAGTT
>CAUUCZ010000084.1:0-5116 GCA_963543895.1 uncultured Gemella sp.
CTGTAGCTACAAATTTCTTTAATATTGCTGATGAGGACAAGAGTTATCAAAAAGCTATGGGTGGTAAGACATTAACGCCTAAACTCGTTGTCAGTAAGATAATCAAAGGTATCGAACAGAAAAAACGCGAAGTTAATTTACCATTTAAACTAGTTTTAGCTGTTAAAATTAGTCAATTATTCCCAAGATTAAGTGATAGAATACTTTTAAGAATGTTTAAATAAGAAGATTAAATCGAGATTGGATAATGTAGGTTATATACTAAATCCGGGGCATGGAAAAAATTTCAACCCCGGATTTCAATTTTTAGGAGAAAAAGCACCTAAAGTTCTTAAAGGATATAACACAGTCTCAACATCTAAAAAAGATGGAATTACAACTCATGTGTACGAAGTAGAGAAATCTAGTGTTAAAACAAGTGAAAAAGTTGCTGAAAAAGCTAAGGCTACTAACAGTGAGAGAAAATTACCTAACACAGGTCTTAACTCAGTAGCTACAGCATCATTAGGTATAGTTGTGTTATTAGCTGCACTAGCATTAAGAAAAAGAAAAAATAGATAATAAGATTGTAATAAATATATAGTATTAAAGTTTCTCAAAAAACATTGACAAGGGTTTTCTAACTTGATATACTTAAATAACAAAATTAAAATTACACTTTGAAAAGAAGAGTAGTAGTTGATATTTGCTTAGAGAGTCTCGTCAGGTGAAAAGGGATCAAATTTGATACTATGAAGATGGCCTTTTCGTGTTAGTAGTTGAATAGTTAAACTACTACGGGTAGCCCGTTAGAGCAAAGAGTACTAATATGGTAACATTCAGGTACTCATTAAGTTAGTATTTGTGAAAATACTATAAATCAAGGTGGTAACACGTCTATAGATACGTCCTTGTGGAAGTTAATTACTTCTACAAGGACTTTTTTCTTTGTGTAATATTATTGTTTCCTTTTAAGAAATGATAAGAAGGTTTATTTCCATATAAACAATATGTGAAAATAAACTTTAGAGAAAATTTTGTAAATTTGAATATAGAATATTTAAAATATAGGGATTAAATAATATTTGTAAGAATAGACTCATAATGCTTTTATTAAATGAAATATTAAAAGTTAAAGGTCTTCCTAAATATTATACAAATTTTTTAAAAAATATATTAATAGTCTATATCTGAAAAAATTATGAAACAATAATATTTTTCAAGAGTTATTGTGCTGATAATAAATATTATTGAATGGAAAAATTTTCTTAAATATGGTAAAATAAAGTATTGAGAAATCAACGATTAAATTTCTAATGAAAGAGATTAAAGGAGATTATATGATTAATAAATTAGGATGGAAAATTGGTGGAGAACAAGGTGAAGGACTAGAAAGTACAGCCGAAATCTTCTCTACAGTAATAAATACACTAGGTTATCACATGTATTCTACAAGAGACTTCGCAAGTAGAATTAAAGGTGGACACAGTAATAGTAAAATTTGTATTTCAGAAGAAAGAATTAATGTTATTGACTATAAGACAGATATTCTTATAGCTTTCGACCAAGCTACATTAGATAGTTATATTCCAGAATTGGATGAAAACAGTATTATTATTGCGGATGCTAAAATTAAACCAGAAATTTCAGAAGAAATTAAAGGATTAGTTGCGGTATTCCCAATTACTGATTTAGCAAAAGAGATTGCAAATCCAATTATTAAAAACATTATTACACTTGGAATTTGTTCAGCATTATTAGATATTGATTCAAAAATATTCTACGATATGATTGAAGCAAAATTCTCTAGTAAAGGTGAAGAAATCGTAAATGTTAACATTCAAGCCTTCGATAAAGGTCGTGAGATCATGAATGAATTCATGACTGAAAATAATATTAATGATAAGTATTATCTAAAAAAATTAAATCCAACTCACAAAAATATGTGGTTAGTTGGTAACCATGCAGCGGGTCTTGGTGCACTAGCGGCAGGATGTAGAATGTATGCAGGATATCCGATTACACCAGCTACCGAAATCATGGAATATTTATTCGATAAACTTCCACTAGTAAATGGTGCATATATCCAAACAGAAGATGAGATTGCAGCGTTAGGTGTTGCTATTGGGGCAAACTTCGCAGGAGTTCGTGCTATGACAGCTACTTCAGGACCTGGTATTTCATTAATGACAGAGTTCTTAGGTATGGCAGCGATGGCAGAGCAACCAGTTGTTATAGTCGATGTTCAAAGGGGTGGACCTTCTTCAGGACTTCCGACAAAAACTGAGCAATCAGATATTTTCCACGCCGTTTACGGTGGAACAGGGGATGCTTCTCGTATTGTATTAGCTCCAACATCTGTAGAAGATTGTTTCTACACTATGATTGATGCATTCAATATGGCAGAAAAATACCAAACACCTGTTATTGTCTTAATGGATTTACAATTAGGTATGAACAAAGCTACAGTACCTAACTTTGATTTTAGTAAGGTTCAAATTGATCGTGGTAAACTATTAAAACAAGAAGAAATCACAGAAGAAGATATTATTTACTTCAAACGTTATGCGACAGATGTATTAGTTTCAAACAGAACTATCCCAGGTCAAAAAGGTGGAATCCACAATGCGAACAGTTATGAACACTCTGTTGTAGGATTACCTTCTGAGGTTAAACGTAACACAGTACGTCAAAAAGAAAAACGTTCTAATAAGATTGAATCTGCATTAGTAGAAAAACCATTCGAACTAAATGAATATAACGATGAAAAAGATATTCTACTAGTAGGTGTAAATTCAACATATGGAGTTCTAAATAAAGCTGCTAAGCAGTTACAAGAACAAGGTATGAAGATTGATACTATGCATATTCGTCAAATTTATCCAGTCGCTCAACCTATTCGTGATACATTTGATAAATACAGAAAAATCTATATTGTTGAACATAACCACAATAAACAGTTACGTACTGTAATAGCAAGTAAATATCACAATTCAGAAAAAATTGGTAGTTTACTGAAATATAATGGAGACATCTATTATACTCACGAACTTGTTGAACAATTACTAGAGGAGGAGAAATAATTTGAAAGTAACATTAAAAGATTATAAAAACGATGTTAAGCCCGATTGGTGTGCCGGTTGTGGAGACTTCTCGGTACTTGCGGGTATAAATAGAGCTGTTGTAAATCTAGGGATTAAACCTGAAAATGTGGTAATCTCAGCAGGGATTGGATGTTCAGGAAAAATCAGTGGATATACAAAAGCATATGGAGTTCAAGGATTACATGGACGTTCACTACCAATTGCTCAAGGGATAAAACTAGCGAACCAAGATTTAACAGTTTTCGCTATGGGTGGAGATGGTGATGGATATGCTATCGGGATTGGACATGCTGTTCACGCTATGAAACGTAACGTAAACATGACATACGTAGTAATGGATAACCAACTTTACGCTTTAACTAAAGGACAAATGTCACCTAAGTCTGATGAAGGTTTGATAACAACTACAACTTTAGAGGGTGTAATGGAAAAACCATTATCAGCTATGAAAATTGCCTTATCTTGTGAAGTTACATTCTTAGCGCAAGCATTCACTGGTGATATGAAAGAAATGATGCAAATCTTCGAAGAAGCTGTTAATCATGATGGATTCTCACTAGTTAACGTGTTCAGCCCATGTAAAACATATAACTACAAAAATACGCCAGCTTGGTATAAAGAACACTTAACAAAACTTTCTGATATCGAAGGTTATGATAATACTAATAAATTAGAAGCGTATAGAGTCTTAGAAGAATACAACGACCTTGTAACAGGGGTAATTTACAAAAATGAGAAAAAACCTCATTACGAAGACACTTTACGTAATTATAAACGAGATGAACCTATTGCTCATCAAAATCTAGAACTTAGTGAGGAATTATTTAACTCGTTATGTGATGAATTCAGATAAGAGGTAAAATATGAGAATTAAAAAAATATTATTACCATTAGCTGTTGCTTATGCAGGATATCGTGTTTATCAGAAAATAGAAGAGCAAGAATTAAATAATGATCACATAGATAGGTGTAGAAACAAATTAATCGCATTAGGTTATGATGTTATAGATAGCTATACGCTAAACTTAAAAGAGAATTCATATTTAATGTTCTATTTTGTAAATGATAATATCGAGTATGAAGTCCGCTATGATAAAGAAAGTGAAACAATAGAGTACATAAAAGAGGTATAAGAAAATGAGTAAATCAATAGAAAGATTCAGAGAATTAACAATGTTAGACGGAACATCAGGGTTTGAAAGTGAAATTTCAAAATATTTAGAAGAGAATTTATCTAAATATGCTGATGAGATTAAGTTCGATAATCTTGGTGGAATCTATGCTATTAAAAAGTCTAAAAAAGAAAATGCTAAAACAGTTATGATTTCAGCTCACATGGATGAAGTTGGATTTATCGTAACTAAAGTATTACCAAATGGTATGCTTAAATTTGAAACACTTGGTGGTTTTAGGGAAGATGTTCTTTTAGCTCAAACTTACACAGTAACTTCATATGAAGGGAAAAAATTCACTGGAGTAATAGGGTCAATTCCTAAACACTTCACTGCAGGAGTAGCGCAAAATGTAAAAATTAGCGATATGACTATAGATGTAGGTGCAGCTTCAAGAGAAGAAGCTTTAGAAATGGGAATTCGCGAAGGAGCATTTGTTACACCAAAAACAACATTCGAACAACTTACTGAAAACAGATTTATGAGTAAAGCTGTTGATAACCGTTACGGATGTGTAATTATTACAGAAATCTTAGAAGAATTTGCTTCTAAAGAATTAGACTTCAACCTAGTAGTTTGTGCTACTGTTCAAGAAGAAGTAGGTCTTCGTGGAGCAACTGTGGCAGCTAATATGATTAAACCTGATGTATGTTTCGTTGTAGACTGCAGTCCAGCAAACGACATGGATGGAAAAGAAACTAGTAACGGACGCTTAGGAGAAGGATTCTTAGTAAGATTAGTTGATAGAACTATGGTACTTCGTGCTAATATGAGAGAAAAAATCGTAGCACTTGCTGAAGAAAATGGAATTAAATACCAATACTTCACTTCACCAGGAGGAACAGATGCTGGTAATATTCA
>CAUUCZ010000085.1:0-4961 GCA_963543895.1 uncultured Gemella sp.
TCTTTGTCATCTTTTACTTCTTCTAATTTAGCTAAGAATTCTTCTGATAACTTGATTCCAGGTACCTCATTGTGTAAGAATACAGCGTTATTGTAGCTTGTAATTGGCATTATACCTACGAAGAATGGTGTATCTGGATAATCAGCAGCAAATTCTGCTAATTGCTCAATTTTTTCAGCTTCAAAGACAGGTTGTGTAATAAAGTAATCAGTACCTGCTTTAATTTTCTTCTCAACTAGACGTTTTGTTTTACTTAAGTCGCGAACATTTGGATTATAAGCAGCGGCTACTGTGAAGTTTGTAGTCTTTTTCAGAGAAGCCCCGTTATATCCAAGCCCTTCGTTAAGTTGTTTAATGAAAGGAATTAACTTAAGACTAGTCATATCATAGACACTAGTTGCTCCAGGGAAGTCGCCAAGTTTACTTGGATCTCCAGTAAGAGCAAGAACATTATTAATTCCAAGAAGATCAAATCCCATTAAGCGAGATTGTAATCCGATTAGATTGTGATCACGACATGTTAAATGTAGAAGTGTAGGGGTAGAAATGTGCTCTTTAAGTAACGTAGCAGCAGCTAAATTACAAATTCGAGTGCTAGCTAAAGAATTATCTGCTAAAGTTATAGCTTCGATATTCTTTTTATCTATCGCTTTAGCACCTTCGACAAATTTATCTACATTTAAATGTTTAGGTGGATCTAATTCAGCTATTATTGTTACTTGTTTTTTCACTTTATCAACTATTGTTGGTTTATTATTTGCTACTCTTACAAGCTCTTCCTCAGCCGGTAAAGGAGTAATTATTTTCCTTTTGACAGGTTTTAAATCTTTTATTCCTTTTTTAATAGCACGAATATGCTCAGGAGTAGTTCCACAGCAACCACCGATTAATCTTATACCTTCTTCTACAAGTAACTTAGCACTTTGTTCGAAGTAAGCTGAATTTTTTCTAAAACGGTATTCATTACCATTAATAGTTTGTGTTAACTGTAATAAGCTGGCATTAGGATAAGCTGATAGGTAACTTTGTGCAAATAATGGAACTTGTTTTAAACTTTTTATCATATGATAAGGACCAAGATGACAGTTTAAACCAACGATATCAGCACCTAAGTTAACAAGTGCGCTTAAAGCATCAGTTACTTTTTCCCCATTTTGAGTTATACCTGCTTCTAATAATGAAATATTAGTGATAATAGGTAAGTCAGTTAATTTTCTTGTTTCAGTTAAAACAGCACGAATTTCTTCTTGATCATAATAAGTCTCAAAAAGTAATGCATCAATTTTATTTGTTGCTAATAATACTTTCACTTGATCAAGTGTTTCGTTAACAATAGTTTCTAAAGAAAGTTCACATTCACGAAGTCCTCTAATAGCTCCAATAGTACCGAAAACAAAAGTGTTTTCTCCAGCAGCTTTACGAGCTATTTCAGCAGCGCGAATATTAATTTCTTCAAACTTATCTTCATAACCATAAGTTTTTAGCTGACATTTTTTTGCAGCATAAGTATTTGTTTGAATTATATCTGCTCCAGCTTCGATATAAGCCTTATGAATTTTCTCTACAGAATCCGGATTAGAGATATTATTATATTCATGACAACTTTCCAATCCATTACTATAGAGAGCTGTACCCATAGCACCATCGGCTACAAGTACATTTTTTTCCAATCTCTCTAGTAAGTTTCTCATATGAACCTCCTATTTAGCGGCAAGTTCATTTCTGATTTCTTTAGTTACCTCAACTAAAACTTCTAATGCTTCGATAGTTTCTTTTTCAGCACGTGTTTTTAATCCACAGTCAGGGTTAATCCAGAATTGCTCAGTAGATAGTTTTTGAAGTGGACGTAAGATGTTAGTACGAACTTCTTCTTTTGTTGGTACACGTGGAGAGTGAATATCGTAAACTCCTAGACCAATACCTAAAGGATAGATTGCAGTTTCGAATGCTGAGATTAATTCTCCGTGACTTCTACTAGTTTCGATAGAAATAACGTCAGCATCTAATGCACGGATAGAATCGATAATTTCATCGAAGTTAGAATAACACATATGTGTGTGAATTTGTGTATCGTCTTGAACTGATGAAGTAGCTAGACGGAATGAGAATACTGCTTCTTCAAGATATTTTTCTTTTTTGTTGTCTCTTAGAGGTAATCCTTCACGGATAGCTGGTTCGTCAACTTGGATAATTGTAATTCCAGCTTTTTCTAAAAGTTCAATTTCATTTTTAAGAGCGATAGCTATTTGGTTGAAGATTTCTGCTTTAGAAATATCAGTTCTTTCGAATGACCAGTTCAGAATTGTAACTGGTCCAGTTAACATACCTTTAACAGGGCGGTTAGTTAAACTTTGAGCATAAGCAGTTTCTTTAACTGTAACAGCTTCTACGTGTTTTACATCTCCGTAGATGATTGGTGGTTTAACCCCACGAGAACCGTATGATTGAACCCAACCAAATTTAGTAGATGCAAATCCAGCGAAACGTTGACCGAAGAACTCAACCATGTCTGTACGTTCGAATTCACCGTGAACTAGTACATCGATATCAAGATCCTCTTGGATTTTAATCCAACGAGCGATTTCTTCTTCAATGAATTTTTCATATGCTTCATTAGATAATTCCCCTTTTTTCCATAGAGCACGTTGTAGACGTACTTGTTTAGATTGAGGGAATGATCCGATTGTAGTAGTCGGTAATAATGGCAAGTTGTATTTTTTGTTTTGAACTTCACGACGAACTTTGTAATCAGATGGACGAGTTGATCGAACATTTTCACTTGATTCTAATTCAAGGTTTCTGAAGTCAGCATTTTGTAGTTTGTTGAAGTCTTCAACGTGTTTTTGGTATGCTGCATCTTCTTTACCATCTAATTTGCTAGCTAGTAAGTTAAGCTCTACTAATTTTTGATCAGCAAATGCTAAACCGTTTAATAATGTTTCTTCTAATTCAGTTTCGTTTTTAGTTGTTACTGGTACGTGTAGTAATGAACATGAAGGTTGAATTACTAATTCAGCAACATTGGCTTTAATTTCTTCTAATAATGCAGAACTATCTTCGAAATCATTGCTCCATACGTTACGTCCATCAACAACCCCAGCAAATACTTCTTTATCTTTGAATAAACCAGCTTTTACATTAGCTAAGTTTTCTTCTCTTCCGTGAACGAAGTCTAAACCGAAAGCTACTGGTAAATCAACAAGTTTTTCAGCTTCTACTAAAGCTTCAAAGTAAGTTTGGAAGATGAATTTAGCATCTACTTCGTTGTTGAAGTGGTTGTATACTTTGTGAGCTAATTCTACGTAGTTTCTACCTTCATCAGTAACAAAGATTGGCTCATCTACTTGGATGTAAGAAGCACCAGCTTCAGCTAATTCTTTGAATACTTGAGTGTAAAGTGGAACTAATTTATCTAAAGCTTTTTCGAATTCTCCTTCAGCTAGACCACTAGATAAAGCAACATATGTAATTGGTCCAGTGATTACTGGTTTAGCTTTATCCCCTACGATTTCTTTAGCTTCTTTATATAAGTCTAATAGACGAGTATTGTTTAATTTAGGGTTAACATTTTCCCATTCTGGTACGATATAGTGGTAGTTAGTGTTAAACCATTTTTTAAGTGCAGAAGCAACATTATCTTTGTTACCACGTGCGATATCGAAGAATAAGTCTACATCAACTTCTCTTCCTTCGAAACGTTGTGGAATAACGTTGAATTGAACTGATAAATCTAAAATGTGATCGTAAAGTGAGAAATCACCAACTGGGATAAAATCTAATCCAGCGTTTAATTGTTTCTCGATATAAAGACGACGAAGTTTTCCTGCTTCTTCAAATAACTCGTTTTGACGAACTGTACGAGCCCAGTATCCTTCAATTAATTTTTTCCATTCTCTTTTTTCCCCTAAACGTGGGTATCCTAAACTTGAAATTTTTGTCATTATTTCTTTCCTCCTGAAATTTTCTCTTTTTTGTATATTGAATTATAAAAATAAAAACGCCCTTAAACAATAATCTAATATTGTCTAAGGACGTGCGTTTCATACGTGGTACCACCTTATTTTATGGAAAATCTAAAATTAGAAATTGAATTTTTTAGTTTTCCACCTCATTAAAATTTTAACGCTATTTTCTGCGTAATTATCTAACTTTCGCTCGATAATTAAAACTCAAAGACCATCTTCAAAAAAAATCATTAATCTCTTTTCAGCTACCGAGACTCTCTGGTGTAAATCCTTTTTTCTACTCATCTTATCAATGTTATAATATATTAATTTGTAAAAATATTTTTTTATTCAGTCTTAAATACGACAAAAGGGTAGTAACACAAGGGACGAAATGACCGTGTTACCACCCAATTTTATAATCTTAAAATAAATTTTAATCTTACCTCAATGATTATTAACGGTTATCAACCGGAACTAACTTATATATACTCATTAGTTCAGCTCTGTGACCATTTACAATACACTCAAATCCTTTTTTTCACCAACCAAAAGGTCTCTAATAATTAAGTAATATTGCTCTTCACTTCTTCGCTTTTTAAAACTGTTAAGGAAATATTAACATAAGATATTTTCTTTGTCAACACTTTTTAGTAAAAAAATTAAAAACTTTTTTCGAAATTGTCAGAAATCTAATATGAACAATATATATTAGTATATTTTTAAAATAATTATTTTATAATATCTATTTAAGAATTATTTAAACATTTACTAATAGTTAGTTAATATCTATAAGGTATACTGTATTCATCAAACAAAAAGTTTTGGTAATAAAGTATTAAGTAAGAGGAGAAAAATACAAATGAAAAATAACTTTATGAAATCAGAAAATTTTACAAAATGGGCAATAAGAAAAGTTAGTGTTGGAGTAGTATCAGCAGCTATTGCAAGTGGTATTTTTGTAATTGTAGGAGGTGGAGAAGCACACGCAAGTGATAAACAATTAGATAAAGCACC
>CAUUCZ010000086.1:0-4947 GCA_963543895.1 uncultured Gemella sp.
CAAAATATATTATAATATATAGTATGTAAGAATATATAAAAGAGAGGTAAAGATATGTACGCTATAGAAATGCTAAACATAACTAAAAAGTTTGGCGACTTCTACGCAAATAAAGATATCACTATTCAAGTAAAGAACAATGAAATTCATGCCTTACTTGGTGAAAATGGTGCTGGAAAATCTACGTTGATGTCGGTTCTTTTTGGTATGTACCATCAAGAAGCCGGTGTTATTAAGTTAAATGGTACAGAAGTTGATATTAAAGATCCTAAGCATGCTAATAAACTAGGGATTGGTATGGTACACCAACACTTTAAACTTATTAAAAACTTTACAGTTGCTGAAAACATTATTTTAGGGATGGAAGAAGTAAAAGGTGGGAAAATTGATTTAGATAGCGCGGCTGAAAAAATCAGTAATTTATCTAAAAAGTATGGTTTAGAAGTTGATCCTAGAGCATTAGTTGGGGATATTAGTGTAGGGATGCAACAAAGGGTAGAAATCCTTAAAATGTTATATAGAGATGCAAACATCTTAATTTTTGACGAACCTACTGCAGTTTTAACTCCTGCTGAAATTAAAGAATTTTTAGCTATTCTTAAAAATCTTCAAGCAGAAGGAAAAACTATTTTATTAATTACTCACAAACTTAACGAAATTATGGCTGTTGCGAATCGTTGTAGTATTATTCGTCGTGGTGAGTACTTTGGAACTGTTGAAATAACAGAAACTACAAAAGAACAATTAGCTAGTCTTATGATTGGTAAAGACTTAGAAATTATTAAATATGAGCGTTCAAGAGATGGTAAGAAAAATATTCTTGAAGTTTCAGGTGTTTATGCTGATACTACTGAGAAAAAAGATATTCTTCATGACTTTAACTTAAATGTACGTGAACGTGAAATTCTAGGTATCGCAGGGGTTGATGGAAATGGTCAACAACAATTTGTAGAAGTACTAAATGCTTTACTTAAAGAAACAAAAGGAAAAATTATTTTCGACGGAAAAGAAATTAATTCATTATCTACTGCAAAACGTAAAGAGCTTGGACTTGAGATTATTGCAGAAGATAGACACAAAGATGGTCTTGTACTAGACTTCAGTGTTGAAGAAAACTCAGTTTTAGAAAACTATTATACAGAAAAATTCTCTAACCGTGGATTCTTGAAGAAAAATATTATTTCAAAATTTGCGAAAGAAATTTGTGAAAAATATGATGTTCGTAAAGCAGGAGATGAGAAAATTTCTGCACGTAGTATGAGTGGTGGTAACCAACAAAAACTTATTATCGGACGTGCTTTAGAATTACATCCGAAATTATTAGTTACAACACAACCTACTCGTGGACTTGATGTTGGGGCTATTAACGGTATTCACAAAATGTTAATCGACTACCGTGATAAAGGTAATGGAGTTCTATTAATTTCATTTGACTTAGATGAAATCTTAACATTATCTGATAGAATTGCAGTTATCCACAATGGTAACATTATTGATATCGTGGATAACGATGAAAATGTAACAAAAGAACAACTTGGTCTGCTTATGGCAGGGGTTAAGAAGTAGAGAGGAGAACGTATGTTAAAAAAAGTTTTAACTAATGCGGTGCTACCGATATTAGCTTCATTTATTATTGGAGCGATTCTTATTTCAGCGATAGGGGCAGCACCAGGAGATGTGTTTGGAGTAGTTGGAGATATTTTCTCAGACTCTAACAGTATAGCTGAAATTTTTGTATCAACAATTCCATTAATTTGTACTGGATTATCTGTTGCGTTTGCGTTTAGAACAGGTTTATTCAACATTGGTGCAGAAGGTCAATTCATTATGGGTGGTCTTTTCGCTGGACTTGTTGCGATTAAAATGGAAGGTATGAACTTCTATTTAGTATTAATTACTAGTATTTTAGTTGGGATTGTAGTAGGTGGTCTTTGGGCGGCTATTGCAGGTTACTTAAAAGCTAGATTCAATATCAGTGAAGTAGTTGTAACAATCATGTTAAACTACACAGCTCTATATTTCGTACAATTTGCAGTGCCTAAATATATTAAAGGAACTAATGATATTATTTCTAAACCAATCGTTTCAGCAGATGGAACAGGGTATTTACAAAATAGTTTAGTTGAGGGTATTTTCAACAACTATCGTTTAGGAACAGATTTATTCTTAGCTATCTTTAGTGTTATTATTTTCTATATTGTTATGGAAAAAACAGTATTCGGATATGAATTACGTTCTGTAGGTTTCAACCCGAATGCATCAAAATTCGTAGGTATGAAAGTTAACAGAAACACTGTGTTATCTATGGCTATTTCAGGAGCTTTCGCTGGTCTAGGTGGTGCTCTTTATAACATGGGTCCTGTAGGGCAAGTAGTTGCAGGTTCAACATTCCAAGGATTTGGATACATGGGAATCGCGGTTGCTTTAATCGGTGCTAATACTGCTTTAGGGTCACTATTAGGAGCTCTATTATTCGGATTCCTAGGAGTATTAACTCCACAATTATCATTCATCGGTATTCCAAAAGATATCGCGAATATCTTAATCGGATTAATCGTACTATTCGTTGCAGCTAAAGCTATCTTTGATAACAAGTTGCTTGATAAATTATTTAGTAGTAAGAAACAGAAAGGAGATAAATAGATGGATACAGTATTATCACTATTAGACTCAATGTTACAATATACTGCGCCAATTCTTATAGCTGCCATCGGTGGTTTCTATTCAGAAAAAAGTGGGGTTGTTAACATTGCCCTTGACGGTTTCGTAATTTTTGGATCATTTATTGCATCACTGTTAGCATTATCAGTATTCGATGGATCTCCAACATTATTCCAGTTAGTAATTTGTTTAGTTGTTGCCACACTTGCAGGTGGTTTAATGTCATTAATTCACGCATACATCAGTATTAACTTAAAAGCTGACCAAGTTATCTCAGGTACGGCGATTAACTTAATTACACCAGCTATAGCATTATTCTTAGTTAACCACTTCAATGGAACATATGAATTATTATTAGCAAGTGGTTTCCCAAGATATACAGTATTTGGTAAATTTACTATTTACCCAACAGTATTTATAGCTGTAATCTTAGTAATTGTAACATACTATGTAATTTACAAACGTCCATTCGGATTACGTTTACGTTCTGTAGGGGAAAATCCACAGGCGAGTGATTCACTTGGATTAAACGTATTTAAATATCGTTACATTGGGGTATTTATTTCAGGATGTTTAGCAGGATTAGCAGGAGCTATCATTGCGACTACATTCTCACAAGGATTCAACGCAGCAATCACAGTATACGGATTCGGATACTTAGCATTAGCAGCATTAATCTTCGGTAAATATAACCCAATTACAATTACATTAGCTTCGTTATTCTTCGGAGGAACTAAAGTATTCGCTGAGAAAGTTTCTATCTTAGCACCAGATCTACCAATCCCGGTATCATTCTGGAACATGTTCCCATTCGTAGCTACAATAATTGCACTTATCGTATTTTCTAAGAAAACTGCTACTCCAGAAGCACTTGGTATTCCATACGATAAAGGTTTAAGATAATAAATATAGTAGTCTTTGAAATCTATAAGTTTCAAGGACTACTTTTTTTATCACTAAAATATGGTATAATATATATAAATAAACAAAGGAGATAAGTATATGAATAAAAAGTTATTAATGTTACTTGCGGCAGGAGCCCTAGTTATAACAGGATGTACAGGGAAAGAAGCTTCAAAAACTTCAGATCAGAAAAATAGCCCAGAGCAAAAAGAAAATAGAAAAGAAAATACAGAGAATAAAGAAACAACTTCAAAGGAAAAAGCAGAGGTTAAACATGATTTAGAAGCTGCAGAAAAATTAGCTCACTTAGTTGCTATTTCAGGAAATGACTTATCAAAATTAAATGAACAAACAAACTTATTAGCGTGGATTACTCAAGACAAATCTAAAAAATTCAATTCGCCAGAAGGAGTACCATTGGCAAAAGTTTCAGTGCAAGATTTTGTAGATGTAGTTAATGAATTCTCTGATAAAACGTATTCTAAAGAAGAAGCATTAGAGTTGCTACAAAGTCCAGCTTTCAGTGAGTTTGATGGGAAATCTTCAGGAGCTACTACATTCCCTAAAGATAGTGAAATATATTATTATAAAGAAGATAATACACTTGTATTCGTATCTGTAGAAAGAGGTCATAACTATCCACAAGAATTAGATAAAAAAGAAAACTGGAAAACAGAAGGGGATAGTATCAAGATTAATGTACTAGATGCTATGACAAAAACAAAAATTTCAACAATAACACTGAAACAAAACAATAAAAATTATACAGGTGGACACAGTAAGTCAAAATACTATGTTGCTGATGTTCAAACTGCATAAAAGTAAATACCTCAATCTAAAGTTGATTGAGGTATTTTTGTATTATTTAACTTTAATAGTTGCTCGATCGGGCCTATTATCCGTTGAGAAGAAACCAGAAGCAGCTCCAGCTCCTAAGTAGACATTTCCTCTTAGTTTTTTCAGTATTGGAGAAGACTCAGCTTTACTTGGAATTCCATTAGGGAAAACGTAGATTGCTTGAGCACCACCAAATGGAACGTTACCTTCTGGATCATGTTTAAATGAATATATTTTCGCAGGTTGTGATGGAGTTCCTAAATTGCTAGTATCACTAGCTTCAGTGAATGACCATATTCCAACCCATTTTTGGGGTACATCTACACTAAAGTATTCATTTTCATAGTGTGTCGTATTTGTTTTTCCTGATTTTTCGTCACTATTATTTGCTGAATTCTCTTTTTTCGTTTTATTATCATTTGATTTATTTTTTAATTCAGTTATACGTTCTTCGTACTTTTTCAAAAGTTTTTCTATTTCAGATTGTTTATTTTGTGCTTGTTGTTCTGTTTCAAAAGTAATATCTTTCTCTTTTTCTATTGTTTT
>CAUUCZ010000087.1:0-4794 GCA_963543895.1 uncultured Gemella sp.
CGATACGGATTGGCATAAATAAGTTTTTACCTTTTACTCCTGTATCTTTTTGAATAGCTTTAATTAAAGCTTTAATGTTATCTGCAGTAAATTCTTCTACTTCAGTAACTTTTGTTAAGAAATCTTCGAATACTGTTGCTGTAGTTTCTTGTTTTAAGATTTCTAATTCTTCTTCATCAAATTTAACATCTTCTACAAAGAATTGTTTTGTTAACTCAACGATTTCAGCTCCATAACTCATTTGTGGTTGGTATAATGAAATTAGTTTTTCAAACCATGCTTTGTTAGCTTCTACTTCTTCAGCAGTCGCTACACCTTCTTTAATAAAGAATGGTAATGATAAGTCTACGATTCTTTCTAAAGGTTGAGCTTTGATGTATTGGTTGTTAATCCAAGTAAGTTTATTGTTATCGAAGAACGCTGGTGATTTACTTAGACGTTTTTCATCAAAGATTTTAACAAATTCTTCTTTAGAGAAGATTTCTTGTTCACCTTCTGGAGACCACCCTAATAAAGCGATGAAGTTGAATAATGCTTCTGGAAGGTATCCTAATTCATCGTACTGTTCGATAAATTGAATAATACTTTCATCACGTTTTGATAATTTTTTCTTGTTTTCATTTACGATTAGAGTCATGTGACCGAATCTTGGTGGCTCAAATCCTAATGCTTCATATACAACAAGTTGTTTTGGTGTATTAGAAACGTGGTCGTCTCCACGTAATACGTGAGAAATTTTCATTAAGTAGTCATCGATAACAACAGCGAAGTTGTATGTTGCTACTCCATCATTTTTAATGATTACGAAATCTCCGAAATCTTTTCCTTCGAATGATAATTCACCTTTAACCATATCGTCAAATTTGTATGTTCTGTCTTGAGGAACTCGGATACGGATAGCAGGTTTTCTACCTTCTTTTTCGAAAGCTTCTTGCTCTTCTTTTGTTAAGTTCGCGTGTTTTCCACTGTAGCGTGGTGGTAATCCGTTAGCAATTTGCTCTTCTCTTTCAGCTTCTAATTCTTCAGCAGTCATATAGCATTTATAAGCTTTATCTTCTGCAATAAGTTGATCAGCATATTTTTGATAAATATCGATTCTCTCAGATTGACGGTATGGACCGAATTCTTTTTCTTTTCCAATACCTTCATCATAATCTAAACCTAACCAGTTCATATATTTAAGTTGGCTACGTTCACCTTCTTCTTTGTTACGTTTGAAGTCCGTATCTTCAATTCTTAATACGAAATCTCCACCGTTGTGTTTAGCAAAAAGGTAATTAAATAATGCAGTTCTTGCATTTCCGATATGTAAATTTCCTGTTGGAGATGGTGCATATCTTACTCTTACTTTTGTCATAGTAATCTCCTTTTTATTGTTCATTAAATTCTAATACTAAAATATTATATCACAAACTATATTGATATTTCAACGAAAGTTAAACATTTCAACCAGAATTGACACTTTAATTTTACTATCTCTATGACAAATCTATCTATTAACAGAATATTTTTTAAAAAATGCTTATATAATAAATGCGAGATAGGAATTTTTTCCATGCCTCGGATTTTGTATACAGCTAAAATAAAGAACTAAATAGCATTTACCTACTACTTAGTTCTCTAAATTATTATTAATTTGTCTTAATTTCCACTGGGCGTTTTAAGTTTTTCTCTATTAATGTTACCATTTCAGCTATACCAGCTTGATTTAAGTGAACTCTATCTGGCTCAAATAAATCTTTGGTACTGTTTGCCACTGAATACCAGTCAATAATTTTTACATTTGAATGTTTTTCTTGGGTTTCTTTTAGCGCTGCATTTACTGTTTTTTCCCAGGCTCTTGGTACTTTAATATTTACGAAGTAAATATCAGCTTTATCAAACTCTTTTACTAATTCTTCAATTTGACTTTCTGTAAATGGTCCATTAGTTCCTAATTGGAAGATGATTGCTGAATTTTCATTATTGTATTTAGAATAATTTTTCGCCTCTTCTACTGCTACATATAATTGACGACCAATTTTCCCATCAATTACAGCTCCTGGATATATTTCTTGGAATTTTTCTCCAATGTCTACTGTTAATGAATCACCCATAACCAGTACTGAACTATATTTCTTATCAGAATTATTTTCATCTTCTTTATTCTCTTTTTTATCTTTGTTAGAATCACTAGATTTTTCTTGATTATTATCTTTATTGTTTCCGTTATTTACAAACTGAGTTTCTTTATTAGTTTCCATTTCTTTTACAAAAGCTGTAGAAATAAATGGAACACTTTTTCCAAAAATACCCATTAAGAATAATATTGAAACTAGTCCGACAACACCTGCATAGACTTTTCTAGATCTTCTAGGACGTTTTTTCAGCTTTTTGAATATAACATTTATATAGTTTTTAAATCCTAATTTTCTAATTGGAGTTTCTACAAACACATAACTAGCTGTAGCTAAAATAAATGTTAGAATTACGCGTAATACTACAAAGATAATATTTGGATTTCCTATTTCCGATACTGGCGTTGTTAATACTAATACTGGGAAATGCCATAAGTA
Source organism: uncultured Gemella sp. (assembly GCA_963543895.1). Lineage (GTDB taxonomy): Bacteria > Bacillota > Bacilli > Staphylococcales > Gemellaceae > Gemella. The sequence goes on from CAUUCZ010000087.1 coordinate 2,556, forward strand.
TAAACTGTACGATATCTTACCAATAAACACTACAGGTTTGAATGATAATAATCTTGACATTAGTGTATGTTGTTTTCCACTACTTATTATAACTATCAACCCTAATATAGCTACTAATAGGAATCCACCTCTATACAGCAATGTGTTATACTCAGATGTATAAATCATTACTGTTATTAAGGTAGCGATAGAAGCTAGTGAAACTACACTGTAAATCATATTTTGTTGAGGAGTTACCTTAGTATGTAATCTCTCCATAGGATATAATATTGCTCCTACCACCCCTACAAGCAGAGAAAATGCTCTTGTGTCTGTACCAAAATAAATTCTGCTAATATTATTTATATCAAATAAAAGAATATGAGCTATTAATGATACTAAAATTAATCCAAGAACAACATATAAAAAGTTCTTATTTAATTTATACGTTCCATCTTTTGATTTTTTCTTTCCATTGACTAATAAGAATAGCAATGGAAAAATCATATAAAATTGCTCTTCTATTGCTAAAGACCAAAGATGTTTGAACGGACTTTGCGCACCGAAACTATCAAAATAATCTAGTTTATGGAAAATATACCACCAGTTACTTGAATATATATAACCAAATATAGCATCAAGGTGACTCTTACGAAGTAGTACTTCATTGAAAAGTACCATTACTACTAACCCAACTGTTATCATAAAGTAAACAGCTGGTAACAGACGTCTAGCTCTTCTAATATAGAAATTATATAAATTTAAGCTTCCAGTCTTCCTATGCTCTTTAATAATTAAAGAACTAATTAAATATCCCGATAAAACAAAAAATAGATCTACCCCTAAAAATCCACCCGGTAGGTAGTTTACGTCTACGTGATAAATAATAACGGCTAAAACAGCCAATGCCCTCAAGCTATCTATACTTGGAAGGTATTTTGATTTATTATTACTCATTTTTACCTCCTTTAATCTTTAAACATTGCTAGTGCAACACGGCCTCTTTGTTTATCCACATCTATAACATAAACATCTACAATTTGCCCTACACTAAGAACATCAAGTGGGTTTTTAATATAATTTTTACTAATTTTTGAAATATGTACCATCGCATCTTGTTTTAAACCGATGTCGATAAATGCTCCAAACTGTGTAATATTTCTAACAGTACCTGCTAATTTAACACCAATCTGAAGATCATCTATAGTTAGAATATCAGATTTTAACAATGGCTTAGCGAATGATTCACGTTCATCTCGCAGAGGTTGTTTTAAATCTTTGATTATATCTTCTAATGTTTCAAGACCGACACCAATTTTTTCTGCTAGAGCTTTTTTATCTATACCGTCTATTGTAGTAGCAAACTCTTCTGTTCCTACTTCTTTAGTTGACAGTTTTAACTCTTTTAGTAAATTCTCTGCTGCTTTATAACTTTCTGGGTGAATACCTGTAGCATCGAAAATATTTTTACTATCGGGTATTCTAAAGAATCCTACACATTGTTCAAAAGTCTTTTTACCAAGTCTTGGTACTTTAGCTATTTCTTTAATTGTTTCTATTTTTCCATTTTCTTGACGATACGCTACGATATTTTTAGCGATTTGTTTATTAACACCTGAAACATATGATAATAGTGACACAGATGCCGTATTAACATTTACCCCCACTTTGTTAACCGCAGTCTCTACTACGAAAGTAAGCTCTTTTTCTAAAAACTTAGGCGTAATATCATGTTGGTATTGCCCTACACCAATTGATTTTGGATCAATTTTTACAAGTTCACTTAGTGGGTCTTGAATACGTCGCGCTATAGATACAGCACTTCTTTCTTCTACATTAAAGTCTGGGAATTCTTCACGTGCTACTTCACTAGCTGAGTATACACTAGCTCCCGCTTCATTTACGATAACATAGTCAATTTTTAATCCCACTTCTTTTAAGTTATCTACTACAAATTTCTCTGTTTCACGAGATGCAGTACCATTACCGATAGCTATTAAATTAATATTATGTTTATTAATAAATTTAATTAAATCTTTTTTAGATTTTTCTTGCTTATCCGCTGAAGCTGGTTTATGCGGATAGATAACCATTTTATCTATAAAATTACCATATTCATCTACTATTGCCATCTTACAACCTGTTCTAAATGCAGGGTCTATTCCTAATACTTTTTTGTTTTTTAGAGGACTTTGCATTAATAGCTGTTTTAAGTTTTCTGAGAAGATAACAACAGAATCTTCCTCAGCTTTTTTCGTTA
>CAUUCZ010000088.1:0-4725 GCA_963543895.1 uncultured Gemella sp.
ATCATGAGCTTAAAGCTCATGACCCTTCTCATCAGTCCTAAATTTTGTAGAACCTAATTAAATCAATTTTCTTGAGTCATCTCTCTACAAATTATTCAATAATAATTAGTTACGTTTTTTTCTTCCTAAGAAGAATGCCATCATTGCACTGATTCCAGCAAATACTAATGAACTAGAAGTATCTAATCCTGTTTTTGGCAGTACACTTTTAACAGGTGCAGCTACTGATTTAGGATCTTCGCTCTTATCTACACTTCCAGTTTCTGTTGAAACTACTCCTGTAGAGTTATCTTTTTTATCCTCTTTATTTGGAGTAATACCTGGTTCTGGTTTCACCTCTGGTGATACTGGAGCTGTTGGTTTACTAAAGTCGATTTGAACAACTACAGGATCGTGGTCAGAAGCGCGTCCATGTTCTTCCATAAATGAAGCATTAATATGCACAGGAGAAAATACTACTTTATCCTTAATATTTTTAGAAACTAAAATATTATCTAAACTTTGATTGCTTCCACGATAGAAGTATGAGTATCTATCTCCTTGTTCATGTTCAGCCATTAAGTTAACAAGTTCATTTCCTACGATTGTTTTCACACTATCTGAGAATTCGAAGTCATTGAAATCTCCTGTAAGAACAAATTTTAAATTAGGATTCTGACGTAAGCCTTCTTTAATGAAGGCATTTAGAATTTTAGCCTCTTCAATACGTTTTGCTTTTGTATTTTCTACTGATGGTTGGTTAGAACCATAGATTGCATCGTCTCCTAATTTTGATTTTAAGTGGTTAGCAATTACTACTATTCTTTGACCTTTAAATTCAAATTCAGCTGCTAATGATTTTCTAACTTTCTCGAAATGAACACTTGTTGGATCAATTCTCGCTGGATTTTTCTCAAGGTGTCCATTTACAAAGCGTGCAGCTTCTTCACTTCCACCTTTTTCTTTACCAATTAGAGTTACTCTCTTAGGATTATATAAGTAAGCCACCCTAATGTTAGCACCTGGTTTACCACCATCTTTACCATCAACTGGAGCTATTTCTGTGTATTTATAATCTGGTCCACCAAGCCTCTTAATTCTTTGAGCTAATTTTTCTCCACTCTTAACTCCGTCAACAGTTCCGTCATTAACTCCACCATTGTTATCTTGAACTTCGATTAGAGTAATAATATCTGGACTATGAACTTCCTTGATAAATGAATTAGCAATTTTATCAACTTTTTCCTCTGGTGTTTCATCGTGACCATTATTGTTAGCTGAGAAGTTTTCAATGTTATATGAAGCGATAGTTAATTTATCTTCAGCTGGATAGATTTTTGAAACTTCACGTTTTAATCCTCCATCTTGTAGTGTTGGTACAGTTGTTGGATCAATTTTGTATGTTTTGTTTCTATAAGTAACTACTCCTGATATATTTTCATTAAAGTAGTCTTTTGCTTTTGCTACAAATTTGTTTCCTACAGTTACTGGTAATACTTCTGTATTTTGAACACCTGGGCGAAGATTCACCCCACCAATGTTATTAAGTTTTTGACCTTTGTAATCTCCTGGTAATACATAAATATCACCTTTATATTGTGGACCAGTAACTTTTGGTTTAGTTACTTCAACAAGCATCCCCTCTAGACTTTCCCAATAGTCTAATGCTTCAGTTTCTGGATTATATTTTGTTGGCGTATTATCCACCACATCTTTAGGCATTTTTTCTGAAATATTTAAAGCTTTTGGTAATTCTGCTTTTCCTAATTTTGTTATAGTTGCGTTAATGATTTGAGTAACTGTTAAGCTACCTGCAGGCTTTTTAAAAGTTTGACCTTGTTTTACAGAGTATTCTTCCATATATCCTTCTTTAACAGTTCCTTGAACTCTTAATAAATCACCTGAAACAACTTTTTCTCTTGAAGCAACGTAAACTGCATCAGATGTTCTTGGATTGTTATCAGAAACTTTATCTTGAACATAGAAACCTTTGCCTTCATCAGTCTTAGTTACTACGACATTATTTATAACTACTTCTTTTCCTACTAATGGACTTTGATGACTTTCTCCTTGCACTTCACCTATGTTTTTTACTTCTTTAGGTGCTGTTACTTGCGCTGCTGTTGCTGTTCCGGCTGGCGTAACATCATTTTTATCTGTTGTTGCTGGAGCAACTACTTCTGTTTTTACTTCAGCAGCAGATACTTCATTCACCTCAGCTGATAAGTATGTAGCACCTGCTCCTCCTAATACTGCACTTGCTAATAATATTGATAATTTGTATTTTTTCACAATATGAACTCCTTGTATATAAGTTTATACTAATTATTTTACTATTAATCTAATTAATAAGCAATATAAATTGTTTACCTTTACAAAAAAATCCTCAATATAGATTTTCCTATATTGAAGATTCTTAGAATGAATAATTAAACTATTTAATTCTTCTCTTTTTCAGTTTTACCAATATAAACGATAAAATAATTACTCCTACCAATGCCATAAATGCTAACCATGTATTTTCTATTCCTACTTTATCAGTTAACACTCCGTTTACAGACAATAATATTGCTACACTGATAGATTCAAAAGTATAGAATATAGAAACTGTTGTCGTTCTATTTTCATCACTTTTTACCAAATATTTATGCATAAATATATTAACCTGTATGCTCATTAAAGTGAAAAATACAATATATAACATAAATAATACAAACTTAGCATATACATTTTGAATAAAAATAAACATTAAGAGCATTCCAATATTTACTACTACAAAGAGATATAAAATTCTTACCTTCGATAATTTATTTGATAATTTTTCATATATAACACTTCCTAACATTCCACTGACTGATATACCAACCCAAACATAACCGATAATATCAGCATCTAATTTTTCAAATACAGCTTGCCATTGATTTGATGGACCAAGATCCAAAATAGAAGGAATAACAAAAAGTATCATAAGAAAAATACTACTTTTAACATATAGTGTTTCTTTTAACGAATTTTTCACCGTAACTATTGAACCTTTTAAATTCTCAATAGATATTTTTTGTGTCTGTTCTAATTTTTGCATAAATAAATATGTAAATAAAAACGAAATAATAAAAATTGACATACTCAATATTATCGACAAACTTTTAAAATAAACATACACGTACTTTGCACTTATAAATCCTATTACCGCTGAGAAAAATAGTGAATATAGTGAACTTCTAGAAAGAACTTTACCTATATCTATTTCTTCATTATTTTTATTGTTTACATTGACCAGCCAACTTGTTAAAGTTCCCGATTGAAATGACTCAGCAATGGCAGATAGTATTGCAGATATGTATAACAATATCAAACTATTGCTAAGCAACAATATTAAACCAACAACCCTAAAGATCATACTTAACAGAATACTGTTTTTTGCTCCGATATTATCAGTGATTGCTCCACATGGGAGTTCAGTCATAAATGAAGCCAACCAAAAAATCGATAAATATAACCCAACTTCAGTAAAAGAGAAATCTTTTGACAACAGGTAAATATATAAAATCGGATTAAAGAATGATAGTGCTGTTGTGGATAAAATACTATACATATAATAAAATTTTGTATTATTCATCTTTTTCCCCTACAATCCTATACATTCTTCCGTAATTATCTCTTTCTATGAACTTATAATCAACTAAATATCTTCTAATTAGAGAATAATCCGGATAAATCTCTTTAATTGCTTCATTTAGTTCTTTCTCAGTAAACTCTAATGATTTTTCCTTTAACATCTGTAAAACTAACTGAAGTACAGGTATCTTATTCTTTTCTTTTTTAGGAATTGTCATCAATTTTCCTTCTTTAAAATATTTCACTTTGATTTCTTCCATAATACCGCTTCCTTTCTGTTAATAAATTTTATTTTTTTATACATTATTATACGAAAAAAAAATAAAAACTACAACAAAAAAATAAATCTCTAACACAGTTTAACCTATGTTAGAGATTTATGCAATCTAAATTAGTATTTATTTTTATTGACCTAAGACAAATACGTCTTCTGACTCTTTTTCTTCTTTTTTTGTTCCTTTGCTTAAAAAAGAAACTTTATTAGCAATTACAGACATTTGATAGTGTTTTACTCCATTTTTGTCAGTATAAACATTGTTATTCAAACTTCCTACTATATTAAGTAAACTTCCCTTTTCGCAATATTTAGCGGTATTTTCTGCAGTTTTACCAAAAGTAGTAAACTCGAAAAACTCTGTATCATAATTTCCATCCTTATTTTTAAAATCAGATTGAACAGCTAATGTTGCTTTAATATAGTTTACTTTCTTATCACTTTCTTTTAGTTCAGGCTTTTTAACTAGTCTTCCTATTAATATTACTTGATTTAACATAATATATCCTCCCTTAAAATAATAATTTAGATTGCTATAAAAACAATTGGAAGACTCTAATTTTATACAATTTTATTTATCAAATATCTCATGATAATTTTAGGAATTATTTATGAATTAAAGTTACAAATACTTCTCCATCTTGTAAAAACTCAGCATTAATATAATTATCTCCATCAAAATGAAGAGCTTTCCCTGGTTCAACAATATGTACTTCATCATCATTTAAGTACACTTTAACCTCTCCTTTAACGCAAGTAAATACTACCAGGGCTTCTGGATGGTTATGTTTCGCTATTAGTTCACCTTGTTTCCCTACTTTTTTTACTAATTTAAATCTGTCATGTTTTTTTAA
>CAUUCZ010000089.1:0-4561 GCA_963543895.1 uncultured Gemella sp.
TTTAAGATGCTAGCACAACGTGGGCATAAACCTTCTTCGTTTACTTCATCAACGATGTTCCAACAACGTTCACAACGGTGTCCTTCAGCTTTTGTTACTTTAACAGTAGCAAGATCGTAACCTACACCATCGTTTTCTTTAACCTCTACTTTACTTACGATGAAGAATTGGTTTAAGTTAGCAACAGAGTTTAATAACTCAACTACTTCTGCATCATTGCTGTATACTTCAACAGCAGCTTCTAAAGATTTACCGATAACTTTTTCATTACGGCTTTCTTCTAATGCTTTATTCACATCATCACGAACTTCTAGAAGTTTATCCCATTTAGCTTGTAATGCAGCGTCTTCGATTACGTTTTTAGCTGGGAAGTCAGTTAAGTGTACAGACTCAGCATCTTCGTATGGCATATTGTCATATACTTCTTCAGCTGTGAATGAAAGAATTGGAGCAAGTAATCTAACAGATTTACTTAATACTGTGTAAAGAACTGTTAACATACTTTGACGTTTGTGAGAATCTTCACCTTCGATGTAAAGGATATCTTTACCGTAGTCAAGGTAGAATGAAGATAATTCAACGTTAAAGAAGTTAATTAGTTCAGTAGTAATACTGTTGAATTGGTAGTTTTCGTAGTAGTCTAATACTTTTGCTAAAACTTTTTCGAATTTAAGAACCATGTATTTGTCTAGTTCTTCAAGGTTTTCATACGCAACTAAATCAGTTTTGTTGTTGAAGCTTCCGTTGTATAAGTTTCCTAATAAGAAACGGAAAGTATTTCTGATTTTTCTGTATGTTTCAGAAACTTGTTTTAAGATATCTTTAGAGATACGAACGTCTTGAGTGTAATCTACACTTGCAGACCATAGACGGATAATCTCAGCACCTAATTCTTTACCTACATCATTAGGAGAAATAACGTTACCTAGTGATTTACTCATCTTGTTACCATTTCCGTCCATTACGAATCCAGCAGATACTAACTCTTTATATGGAGCTACTCCAGATACCGCTACAGAAGTGATAAGTGAAGAGTTGAACCATCCACGGTATTGGTCACTTCCTTCTAGGTATAAGTCAGCTGGGTATGTTAAATCTTCACGGATTGCACAGCATCCTTGGTGAGATGTTCCAGAGTCGAACCATACGTCCATGATGTCCATTTCTTTAGTGAATTCACCGTTTGGACTTCCTGGGTGAGTATATCCTTCTGGTAATAATTCTTTAGCGTCTTTGTAGAACCAAACATTTGACCCTTCTTCTTCGAAGATTTTCGCTACGTGTTCGATTAATTCGATGTCAAGGATAGCTTCTCCGTTTTCAGCATAGAATACAGGAATTGGCACACCCCATACACGTTGACGACTGATTACCCAGTCACCACGGTCACGAATCATGTTATATAATCTTGGTTTACCCCATTCACTGTAGAATTTAGTGTTATCTACAGCTTCTAATAATTCAGAACGAAATGCATCAACAGAACAGAACCATTGAGGTGTAGCTCTGAAGATAATTGGTTTTTTACTTCTCCAGTCATGTGGATATGAGTGAGTAATATCTTCTTGTTTTAATAATGCTCCCGTTTCAGCTAAGTGAGCGATAATGTCTTTGTTCGCATCGAATACGAATTTACCAGCGAATTGTCCAGCTTCTTCTGTAAGAACACCTTGGTTATCAACTGGTGATAATACTCCAAGTTTGTATTGTAATTGACCTACAAGATAGTCATCAACCCCGTGTCCAGGAGCTGTATGAACTAAACCAGTCCCTGAATCAAGAGTTACATAATCAGCTAAGATTAATGTAGATGTTCTATCTAAGAATGGGTGTTGACATAGTAAATACTCTAAGTCTTTACCTACTAATACTTCCCCAGTTTCATAGTTTTCCCAACCGAATTTTTCAGCTAAGAATGCTACTCTTTCTTTAGCAACTAAGTAGCTTTCACCATTGTATTTAACTACTTGGTATTCGAAATCTGGGTGAACAGCGATACCTAAGTTCGCAGGTAATGTCCAAGGTGTAGTTGTCCAGATAACAAACTTAGTTCCTTTTTCAACAGCACCATTTTCACTAACTAGGTCAAATGCAACATAGATAGATGGCGAAGTGTGATCGTGGTACTCGATTTCAGCTTCAGCTAAAGCAGACTCTGAAGATGGTGACCAGTAGATAGGTTTTAATCCTTTGTAGATATAACCTTTGTCTACCATTTTACCGAATACACGGATTTGTTCAGCTTCAAATTTTGGATCAAGAGTTAAGTATGGGTTATCCCAATCACCAAGTACTCCAAGTTTTTTGAAGTCAGCACGTTGTTTATCAACTTGTTTTAATGCATAATCTTTACATTTATTTCTGAATTTGTTAGCTGGCATAGATTTTCTATCAACACCATTGTTTACCAACACTTGCTCGATTGGAAGACCGTGAGTATCCCAACCAGGAACGTATGGTGAAACAAAACCATTCATGTTTTTATATTTAACGATAAAGTCTTTTAAGATTTTGTTTAATGCATGTCCAATGTGGATGTTACCATTCGCATACGGAGGTCCATCATGAAGAACGTATGAAGGTTTCCCAGCATTTTTTTCTAAAATTTTATTGTATAAATCCATTTCTTCCCAACGTTGTAGGAATTGAGGTTCTTTATTCGGAAGATTTCCACGCATTGGAAACTTCGTATTTGGCATTAATAATGTATCTTTTAATTCTACCATTTTATCTCCTTTCAAAATAAAAAACTCTTAGTAAAAGTTATAGAGGGCGAAATGTATCCACGGTACCACCTCTTTTAACTCCTACCAAGAGCACTTGTTTGTTCTATTAAAATTATTACACAATAAAGTGATAACTACTATGCTTCTATAAAACTTTCCACCAACCAGTTCCTCTCTAAAACTCCACATAGTCGTCTTGTCTTTATTTACGATATGTTTATTATATTACATTAAGAATAATCTTTCAAGCATTTTATGTGAATTTAACATAAAATTTTCTGAAAACATTTTAAATTTTATAAAAAGACTTTAGTAGAACCATATATATGAGATATGAATAATCTCCTCATTCTTTTATATAGTTTTTCTAAAGTCTTAATTTATTTTTTATCCTCTAAAATAATTTTTTATAGCTGCAGAGCCATATTGTAAGATTTGCTTTTGTGTTAGTGAGGCAGTCACATTTACGTTTCCACCTGAGACTTCCACATTGTCAATCGTAACAGGAACATCAAGTGATTTAATTTTAATTGTATTACCACTCACTCCAACTCCAGTTCCTGTTAGTGCTTCTTTCAAATATTTTTCCAAAGCAAAATCAGGAATTGGAACCTTACCGATTTTAGCATCTTCTAGTACTAAGTCCACAGAATTATTTGCACCTACTACTTTAACATTCGTGTTGATCATCGTATCCCAAAGTCCTAGTTTAACCGGTAACTTCGCTTCAATATGATTTCCAACTAATTTATAACTTCCGTTTAATAATTCTGAATCTTTTTCAACTGCGTTTTTAAAGATTGATAAAAATGTATTATTATCAATTTTTAGTGACGTAGACACTTTTGAATTGGCATAACTAATATTAGAAAGGAAGTCTCCATTCAAATCTTCTAATGTAGTTGAGGCCTGAACATTTGCTAGTTTTTCTGAATTTTTAATGTTATTATCTGGTGTTAAGGCATATGTTATACCACCACCGAAAAGAGCTAATACTATTAATAGCGATAGTAGTTTTCTTAAAGCTTTCATCTTTTAAAACTCCTTAGTTATTTTAAATTACATTATACTATAATATGCCGAACTATACAAATTAAACTAAACCAACCATTTTCTCTATAAAAATATATCACTTCATAATTATATTTAATTTTAATCCTTTTCAATTATAATATTTAATAAGTCACTTGAAAAATCCTTTAATATATGTTAGTATATTTCAATACTTGAAAGGAGAAGAATAATTATGAATACAAAATTTTTCAAAATACTTAGTTGGGTAGCAACATTCACAGCTATGCTAATGTATATATCATATATACCACAAATTTCAGGAAATATACACGGTCATAAAGGAGACTTTATTCAACCTTTCGTTGCAGGAATAAACTGTACTCTTTGGATACTTTATGGTCTACTAGGAGAAAAACGTGATTGGCCAATAGTTATAGCCAACTCTCCAGGCATAATTTTTGGATTTACAGCTGCATTTACAGCTCTATAATATTAATAATAAACTGGCTTTATTTTAAGTCAGTTTTTTTAATTTTTTTCTAATTTATTATTTCAAAACTAGTAAATTTTAATGTACAAAATATATATTTTACGTTATAATGATTAGTAACCTTTTTAGGGTACAAATACATAAAGGAGATGATGTTTATGAAAGAAAAAATTACTATCAAAAATTTCACTATGAACGTCCTTAATGGTATCGCATTAGGAACTGTTCTATGTTTAGTACCAGGTGCCTTACTTGGTGAACTGCTTAAATATATAGGAAAGCTATATCCATCACTTGCGTTTTTATCATTATCAATAACTATTTCCAATGC
>CAUUCZ010000090.1:0-4467 GCA_963543895.1 uncultured Gemella sp.
ACTCCATTATCTGTATAAAATTTCAAATTCTCATTCGCTATTATTGAGTTGATAATTTTTTCACGACTTTCAGTCGTCGGATTATTTGTATAATAATGTTCCATAATAAAGACACCTCTTAAAATGAAAGAAAATAGTATATCCCATAGCTAGACACTTGAGATATACTATTTTTGTTATTATCATCGTATCAAATATTCTCAAATAGAATATTATTGTTTATTTACATCTATCTTTTTATCTACTTAGAATAGAAATTATTTAACTTCTACAGTTGCTCCAACTTCTTCTAATTTAGCTTTGATTTCTTCAGCTTCTTCTTTAGAAACTCCTTCTTTAAGTGTTGCTGGCGCACCATCAACTTTTTCTTTAGCTTCTTTTAGTCCGTCTCCAGTGATTTCACGAACAACTTTGATTACTTTAATTTTTGAGTCTCCAGCGTTAGCTAAAACTACGTCAAATTCAGTTTTTTCTTCAGCAGCTCCAGCAGCAGCTCCACCAACTACAGCTACAGGTGCAGCAGCAGTTACTCCGAATTCTTCTTCAATTGCTTTTACTAAGTCGTTTAATTCTAAAACTGACATTTCTTTGATAGCGTCTAAAATTTGTTCTTTAGTCATTATAAATTTCCTCCGATTTTTAAATTATATGTTTTTAATATTTTTTTATTTATTAAGCTTCTTGTTCAGCTTTTTGGTCTGCAACAGCTTTAACAGCTAAAGCAGTATTGCGCATTGGCGCTGTTAATACAGATAGTAACATTGAAAGTAATCCTTCGCGACTTGGTAATGTAGCGATAGCTTTAATTTCAGCTTGATCTGCAACTTTTCCTTCTATAACACCAGCTTTTAGTTCTAAGTTTTCGTGTTCTTTAGCGAAATCGTTTAAAACTCTAGCAGGAGCTACAGCATCGTCTGTTGAGAAAGCAAAAGCATTTGGTCCAGTTAGAACTTCGTCTAATCCTTCAATTCCTGCTTGCTCCATCGCACGACGAACTAATGAGTTTTTATAAACTTTAAAAGTTAAACCTTCGTTACGCATGTTGTTACGTAATTCTGTTACTTCCGCAACGTTTAATCCACGGTAGTCAGCAATAACAACTGAAGAACTTGCTTTAATTTCTTCTGCGATTTGATTTACTAACTCTTGTTTTCTCTCAATAGCTTTTGACATTGAACTTCCTCCTAAGTAGATTTATCAATTTCAGTACCATTAAAAAAACCTTCTTGCATGCGAGAACATACAAAAAGGCACATAAGTTTCTTTTCGAATTTTGTCCTCGGTAGGTTAATTAAGGATTTCTCCCCCTACTGTCTACGGTACATTTTCAACTGACTTAATTATTCTAATATATCTAATTTCATTTGTCAATAGTTTTTTAAAAAATATTTTAAAAAGAATTCTAAACTAGATATTTCTTCTATAAATTACTTATTTAATCTACTATTACAATATACTTCTATAGCTTTAGACGTATATTCGGCTACTCCTTCTCCAAATTTATCTATATTATTTTTAAATTCTGGATTCTGATAATATCCTTTTCCTATATACGAGAATACTTCTACACTACAATCAAAGGCATATTCGTTCATATAGTTATATAAATCTTCTATTTTAGATTGAACTTCTTTTTCTTCTATATCTATATTATTTTTTCTATATTCAGCCATTGAACGAAAAACACTATTAAATTTCTCAGCAACAATATCTTCTTTCCCACTCTGTCTTTTTTTAGATTCTTCGATTGTTTCTTCTCCATATTTTTCTATAGCTTGATCTTCATACTTATTTAAGTCCTCTTTTTTAAATCCATTAAATTTTTCTTCTATAGTCATTATTTGTTCTCCTTTATGTGTTTTAATAGTTTTTTCTATATTATGAAGAATTATTTCAAACTTCTCTTTTTCTTTTAAAATTAATTCACGTTGTTGTTCAAGTATTTTTAAAGCATCAATTTCTCCATCAAGCAATTCTTTTATATCATTTAACTTGAACTTTAGAAATCTATAAAATAAGATCTTTTGAAGTTTATCCAAATTCTCATCTGAATAATCTCTATACCCGTTATCTAATTTTTCTGGAATCAATAGTCCAATCTCATCATAATATTGTAATGTCCTTGCACTCACTCCTGTAAGTTTTACGACTTCATTTATTCTCATATTAATTCCTCTATACTTTATATAATATATCACTAGTGATATATTTATTATATACCCTCACGTTACGTAAGAGTCAATACTAAAATAAAAAAATCGCTAAGAAAATTTCTTAACGATTTTTTATGAATATTATTCAAATACTTTTTTAAGATCAATAGCTTTATTTAAAGCTTCTGTAATGACAATACCAATTACCATTACAACAACTTGTGATAATAAAAGTGATCCATAAATGGCTGTGAATGCTTCAAATTCGAATGGTACTCTTGCAGAGTTTTCACCGCTAAAAATAGCAATTTCATATGCAATAATCGGCATACAAACCACTAAGTAAATAACAATATTAAGGATGTGTCTAGCTATTCTATTTTTTACAAATTTGAATACAAAAACACTGATAGCTAACGCTAAACCTGTTCCTAATGTTCCAAAGAACACATCTACTATACCAAGTGGACTAAAAATATTTGCTATTGCTACACCTAGAGTTATAGGGAACCAATATTTTTTACTAAATACCACTAATTGAGATAGTGATTCACTAATACGTAATTGAATAGCACCGTATGAAAATGGTGCGATAGCAACTGTTAAAACAACATAGATAGCTGCTATTAATGCTTGAATAGTTAATACTTTAACTGTATTATTTCTCATTATATATACTCCTTGTCTTGTTTAAGAGAAATTAAAGAAGTACTGATTAAGAGAAATCAGTACTTCAAGTTTTTTTTATAGATGGATCTCTCAAACATCTTTTATTATAATAAAGTCAGAAGACAAATAACCTTACCTATGTAAAATTAAATATCAACGTCATTTATACTAACACATAATATATCCATTAGTCAATAAAAATATAAAAAAATTATAAAAAAATAATTCAATGTAAAAATTTTTATAAAAATATCTTGCATTTACAATTTTAATATGTTAAAATGAGGTAGTTGTATCTAACAACACTTAATTCATTGTAATTAAGAATATTAATTAATATTTCTTAGTAATAAAAACTACAATCAGGAGGTGAATCGAATGCCAAACATTAAATCATCAGTATTAAGCGTAAGAAAAGATGCTAAAACTAATGCTGCTAACACAGCTAAAAAATCTGAAATGCGTACAGCTATTAAAAAAGCTAAAGTAGCTAAATCTGAAGGTGCTGCTAACGCTGCAGAGTTAGTAAACCTTGCTTACAAAAAAATCGATAAAGCTGCTAAAACTAACTTAATCCACAAAAACGCAGCTGCTAGATATAAATCAAACCTAGCTAAATAATTTTATTAACTACTCAGACTTCTGAGTAGTTTTTTTATTAGTAATAAAAGGAAGAATCTAGAGCCTATCTCTAAATTCTTCCTTCTTACTTAATTCTAATTATTACAATTTTTAATTATTCTATTAATAGCCTCTTTAACATTTTCTGGGCTTGTCGCTAGATTTATTCTAATATATTTGTTATAACCCTTACCAAACCAATGACCAAAATCAATTGCTAAACCACATTCATCTTGTATGAATTGTTTTGTTGTTTTTCCATCTAGAACTTTTTCTAAATTCACTAAAGCTAAATATGTACCTTCTAGCGGATAAACCTTAATATCTGGAACTTTTTCTGCAAGAGTATCATGTAATAAATTATAATTATATAATACAGTTTCCTTCAATCCTTCAAGCCATTCATGACCTTCTCTATAACCAGCTTCTAAAGCAATCTGTCCTAACAAACTAGGTTCCGCTTCTAAGTTCTCCTTTTTATACACATCAAAAACTTTTCTGATATCTTCATCAGGGATTAATATAGTTGCATGAACTAATGATGCAAGGTTGAATGTTTTTGAACCTGAGTTAGCAACAATAAGACGATGATTATATTTTCCATCTTCTAGTGCTAATGCAGAAATTTGCTTATGATTATTATATGTGAAATCTTGGTGAATCTCGTCAGATAATACAAGGACATCATATTTTTCACAAATTTCAAACACTCGTTTTTGTTCTTGTAACGTCCATACTCTACCTACTGGGTTATGAGGTGAACAATGAATATATAATTTTACATTGTTATCACGAATTTCATTCTCAAATGTAGCAAAATCTATTTTAAACTCACCATTTTCTTCAAGTAACGGCGATTCAACTAATTTTCTACCACTATTTCTAATAGAATTAGCAAATGGATAATATACAGGTGGCATAATTATAACTGAATCGTCTTTTTTCGTGTATGCATGAATCACCCACAAAATTGCTTGAACGATACCAGGAGCAAATCTTATCCATTGTTTTTCTACATTGATAT
>CAUUCZ010000091.1:0-4457 GCA_963543895.1 uncultured Gemella sp.
AAGAAAAACAAGCCGATCCGAATAAAAAAGTAGAAATTACTTATTGGGACTTCCCGCAATTTACAAAAGATAAAGAATTCAAAAAAACTGAGGATTTCGATGCAGCTTTAATCAAAGCGTTCGAAGCAAAAAATCCTAATATTAAAGTTAACTATCAAAAAATTGAATTTACAGATGGACCAGCCAAAATTGAAACTGCTATTCAATCAAAAACAGCTCCAGATGTAATTTATGATGCACCAGGACGTGTAATTGCTTGGGCAGCGAAAGACTTATTAGTTCCATTAGATGATGTTGATAAATCTAAATTAAATGAAGCAGCAGTTAAAGCATCTAGTTACAAAGATAAACTTTACATGTATCCACAAGGGGTAGCGCCATTCTTAATGGGTGTGAATAAAGACTTAACTGATAAATTAGGTGTTACAGACCTTCTACCTCTTAACAAACAAGATAGAAGTTGGACTGTAGAAGAATATGAAAAATTCTTAAAAGCAGTTAAACAAAAAGATTCAAGTATTACTCCAGCTTTATTCTACACTAAATCTCAAGCAGGAGACCAAGGGCCAAGAGCATTTGTAGCAAACTTATACAATTCTTGGATTACAGATGATGCAATCAGTAAATACACTATTAATGATGCAAATGGTGTTAAAGGATTAGAGTGGGTAAAAAAAGCTTACGATGATGGTTTATTAGGACAAGGGGTTGCATTAGAAGCTAAAGATGCTCTAGAGGCATTCAAATCTGGACGTGCAGCAACTACAATCTTATTCTCTCCTGGTATCGCAGCTTCACACGCATCTGGATTTAACTACAAATTCTTACCGTTCCCTAACAATGGAGGAAAAGCTAAATATGATTATCTAGTTGCAGGACCAGCTATCTTTGATAACGGTGACGCAGATAAAGCAGCAGCGGCTAAAAAATTTGTTGACTTTATGGTTAATGATAAAGATTGGGGTAAACGTACTCTATTAGCTTCTGGTAACTTCTCAGCTAAAAAAGGTGAAACAGGATTATACGATTCAGAAGAACTTAAATTTGCCGAAGGATTAACTGGACAATACGCTCCATACTATAACACAATTCCAGGATTCGCAAAAATGAGACCACTATGGTTCAACATGGTTCAAGGTGTATTAAATGGTAAAACTACACCTAAAGAAGGATTAGACAAATTTGTAGAAGATGCAAATAAAACAATAAAAGAAGCATTGTAATTTGACGTATGAAGGGATAGAGTTGCTTCTATCCCTTTTTTAGATAAAAAATAAACTTTTTAGGAGGTTCTATGAAAACTACTAAGAAAAGAAAAAAAATAGACTTTAGCGCATATCTATTTATTTTGCCAGTTAGTTTATTTTTCATAACATTTGTTTTAGTACCAATGTTACGCGGGCTGCAGTTATCATTATATAGTTTTGCTAAAAAGAATCCGGTATTCGTTGGACTTAAACACTATTCAGACTTATTGTTTAGTGGAAGTGGAGCAACAATCCACGAACCATTTATGAAATCCCTTATTAATACGATTATTGTAACGGTAGTTGCAGTACCTATAGTAGTATTAGTATCTATATTTGTTGCAGTAACGATATACAACAAAAGTGCAGTAGTAAGATCATTCTTCCGTGGAGTATTTTATATTCCAGCGATATCTTCTGTAGTTTCTGTTACTGTAGTTTGGGCTTGGATCTATCACCCAGAATATGGAATTTTAAACTATGTATTTAAATCGATGCATTTAATTAACGATAATGTTGACTGGTTAGGAAATCCAAGCACAGCATTATATGCTATTATTACGATTTTGATTACTACTTCATTAGGACAACCGATAATTCTTTATGTTGCTGCTTTAGGTAACGTGCCAAAAGAATTATTAGAAGCTTCGGAAATTGATGGAGCAACAAAATGGCAAGTGTTCACAAAAATTACTTGGCCGCTGATTAAACCAACGACATTATATATTGTTGTTGTAACTACAATTAACTCGTTCCAAATTTTCGCCTTAATCCAGTTATTAACTGCTGGGGGACCAAACTATGGAACAAGTACAATTATGTATCTAGTTTATGAAGCAGCAATTAAAAACGGAAATCATGGTGTAGCTAGTGCGATGGGTATTATCCTTGCTGTAATTATTGGAGTAATTTCAATATTACAATTCAAGTTCCTATCTACAGATAATGATTAGGAGGATTTAGAATGAAAAATATAAGTATTTTTAAAATAGTATCAATGATAATATTACTTGGGTTAACTATATTCTTTATTTTTCCATTTTATTGGATTGCATCAGGATCATTTAAATTACAAGATGTAGCAATAACGATTCCACCAGAATGGTGGCCATCTACTCCAACTTTGGAAAACTATGAAAAGTTATTTACATCGAATACATTGAGATGGTTCTTTAACTCAGTATTTATTTCAGTAATGACAACATTTTTAGTTTGCGCTACATCAGCTCTAGCAGGATATGCGCTAGCTAAGAAAAATTTCCCAGGTGTTAAGATAATATTCATGGTGTTTGTGGCAGCAATGGCATTACCAAAACAAGTAATTTTAATACCTTTATTAAACTTAATCACTGAATTTAACTTAATGAATACATACTACGCATTAATTCTACCTGCAGTAGGTTGGCCGTTCGGGGTATTCTTAATGAGACAATTCTCTCAAGCAATTCCAACAGAGTTACTTGAATCAGCAAGAATAGATGGTTGTGGTGAAGTAAGAACATTTATAAATATCGCGTTACCAATCATTAAACCAGGTATCGGAGCATTAGCGATCTTTACTTTCATCGCTAGTTGGAACGATTATTTCTCACAATTAATCTTCTCTAATACACCAGATATGTCTACATTACCTTTAGGGTTAGCAGCGTTAGCGCAAGGTCAAGAGTTCTCTAATGACTACGGATTACTAATGGCAGGAGCATCATTAGCATCGTTACCGATGATAATAGTGTTCATTTGTTTCCAAAATTACTTTACTCAAGGTGTTACTTTAGGTGCCGTGAAAGGATAAGTTTATGAATAAACAACAATTAATAGAATATCTAAAAGGTGAAATGATAGTTTCTTGTCAAGCATTACCAGGTGAAGCTTTATATAAAGAGGAAGGAGGAGTGATGTGTTTAATGGCACAAGCTGTTAAGAATGCGGGTGTAAAAGCTATTAGAGCCCAAGGAGTTTTAGATATTAAACAAATAAAAGAACAAACGAATTTACCAGTAATTGGTATAATAAAAAAATCATATGAAGGATATGCTTCATATATAACTGCAACAATGGATGAGGTTGATAAGTTAGTTGATGCAGGATCGGATATAATAGCGTTAGATTGTACGAATAGAGAACGAGGAGATGGAAAAACACCTAGTGAATTCGTGGAAGAAATAAAAGAAAAGTATCCTAATGTATTATTGATGGCAGATATTTCTAATTTAGAAGAAGCTATAGAAGCGGAAAGAGCAGGGGTGGATTTTGTAGGAACAACGATGAATGGATATACACCATATACATCAGATTCAAAAAAATTCAACCCAGATTTAGTAAAAGAAATCGTAAAAAATGTAAAAGTTCCAGTTATAGCAGAAGGAAAAATTCATACTCCAGAACAAGCGAAACAAGCATTTGAAGCGGGGGCGCATTGTATAGTAGTTGGGGGAGCAATAACTAGACCGCAAGAAATTGCAACAAGATTTTTAAGTGAGTTGAGATAATGAGTATAATAGTTTTATTGGCATATTGGTATACCTACAGTAAATGGTATATATTAGGATCGTGGTTTATCACATATATTTTAAATATAGCATTTAAGAAATTATGGCTTTCACCATTATTAATAAATGCGCTTGCATTAGGAGTGTTATTCATAGGGATATACTATAAGTTAATAGAGGGGCAAGAAGTAGGAGCATCAGTATTAAATGTGTATATGCCGATAGTATTTTCTAGCATTATAATGAATTTACTAGTATTTGCTACTAGAAAAATCAAATTAAAAATTAAAAATTAAAAACATACTATTAATCAGTCAAAATTAAGGATATTTTCTAAATTTTAGGCTGATTAATAGTTTTATTTTATAACAGTATATACGTACTTACATTGATACAGATAAGTAAATGAAAATGAATATCAATGAAAATAAAATGTGTACTATTACATTATTGTTTTTTTTTAGTTTATATTTGTATTTTTAGAAATTCGGAATACATATATTTTGATAAATTTTAAAAAACTTAAGAGATTGTAAAGTACTGATAAATTAATATTTTTTTTATAATCTATAATAAATATGGGATATATTTTTTGTTTATTTTATAAAAAATTAAAATTAAGAAATTACTTATTATTGTTTTTTTAATGAAAACGCCATATTGTGACTCCTTTATGAGTTAAATATTTTATTGATTTGAAGAGTTTTCTGTTATATAATGT
>CAUUCZ010000092.1:0-4445 GCA_963543895.1 uncultured Gemella sp.
TTTATACTATTATTTCCATTAAATAATGAATAATTATTTTTTATTTTACTACTTTATCTATTAACATATTATAAACCATTATTTAAGATTTTTTTATTTATATGATTGCCTTTAAATTGTGAAAGTTTGAAAACCATCTACATCAACATCTACTATTTTTTTACCTATTTATATTTTCTTAAAATTTTGATTATACTTGTACGTACATTATTATAAAAATTCTAAAAATTTATACATAACATTAAGCTTTTTATCATAAGTTTATTTGCTATTAAAACCCATATTTGTTTTTATAATAACTTTTATAAATAATGAACTATTAAATTTATTATTACAGATATAATATACTTTTTTTCATTTACATAACCTTATATATCCAAAACACTATTATCAAATTAAAATTACATTTGAATTTATGATATAATATAAATCGAGGTGAATATACTTTGAAAAAAGAACTTAGAAAAAAATTTATTATCGAAAGAAACAATTTATCTGAAGAATACAGAAAGAATGCAACTGCTGAAATACTATCTAAACTTGAAAACAACGAATTATTTATGTCTTCGGAAAAAATATTTATTTTCATAGGTTTCAGCAGCGAAATAGCTACCTTGCCGTTTATAAATAAATGGGTTAGTAAAAAGCAGATCTTTGTACCGAAAATTGATAACAAAATTATGAATCTAGTACATATAAAATCTCTAGAAGACTTAGCTCCGGGGCACTTTGGAATACTAGAACCAAATAGTTGTAACTATTATACTGGTAATATTGATTTAGTAATTACTCCTTCTATAGTATTCGATAAAAATGGATATCGTCTTGGGTATGGAAAAGGGTACTATGATAAATATTTTGCAACAAATAAGAATAAGGCTAGCATCGGTTTATCATATGATAAGCTTCTTCAAGAAAAAGTCCCTACTGACCAATATGATAAAAATGTAGATATTATAATAACAGAGGAGCAAACATTAATAATCAATGAAAAATATAATAGTAACGACTAGCGTAAAAACAACATTTGAGCTAAAGACTAAAGCACAAAATCTTGCCAATGAATTAAATTTAAAATTTATTATAAGGAATAAAAAAACAATTAAACAATTGCTAGAAGATGCTCAAGGTGTACTTGTTGTATACAAAAATAAACTAAGTTATTTCGAAAATGATTCAGAATTTTTCTTTCACTTAGATACAACTGCATTAAAAATAAAAAACTCGGACAATGAACCTCTAATTGATATAATTGGTAAAGAAAAACAAAAAGTTCTAGATTGTACTATGGGCCTTGCAGGAGATAGTATTCTCCTAAGCTATTACGGTCACAATGTTACTTCTCTAGAAAAAAATAATATTATACATCTCATTACAAGTAACGGTCTAAAACACTACGTTTCCCCTAATGAAGACATAAACAAAGCGATGAGAAAAATCATAACTCATAACTTTGATTGTATAGATTATTTAAAGAAAACTCCCGATAATGCATTCGATATAATATACTTTGATCCTATGTTTTCACATGACATAGCAGAATCTAACAATCTTTCAGGAATAACTCCTCTTGCCGATAACCATTTCCCCTATGATGAATTTCTAAAAGAAGCCTATCGAGTTGCAAGAAATAAGATTATTATTAAAGCTCACTTCAAGGACAATATATTTGAAAAATACAATTTCAAAAGAATAATTAGAAAAAATACTAAATTTCATTTCGGATTCCTTGATATAAATCAAAAAACCATAAACTAAGCTTTAAAGCTTAATTTTTGGTTTTTCATTTTTCATTTCTTTTACAGCTTGATAACCATCATACCCTGTGATTTCTTTGAAATCACGATACAATGAATTTTCCTCAGATTTAGCGCGAACTACACTCTTAAAGTCTTTGTATGCAGCTTTAAACTCTGACAGTTCTACTCCTGATAAATAACATTCTTCTACTAAATCTAAAAATTTAATAATAATTGTTATCTCATCCGTATTATATAATGTATAATCTATTGGATAATTAAATTCCATACTCTTACCTACTCAAACGTATAACCAACACCGCGAACAGTTCTTAAGTTTTTATCATAACCAATTTTTCGTAATTCTTTTCTTAATCCTGAAATATAAACTTCGATAGCGTTTATTGTTGTTTCTGAATCAACACCCCACACTCGATCAAATATTTCTTCTTTTTCTAGTACGATATTATTATTGATTACAAAGAATGATAATAATTCAAGATATTTCCCTTTAATTGTATCTAATGTTCCACCATTTGATGATACTAATTCATTTTTAAGATCTAATACTAAATCTTTGTATGTAATTTCATGTTCACCTTTTAGGTTACTTTCACGTTGAAGTAAGTTCGACATTGTTGTCAGTAAAAGAGAAGCATCCGCTACACGTGGTAGATATTCCGTCACTCTATGCTTCATAACTCTAGCCTTTTCTTCAGTTGATTCTGCTATAGTCAGAATAATTACCGGCATTTTATGTTCGTTGACTTCTCGAATATAATCAAGTAGGTCTACTCCGCCCATACCCGGTAGAATACTATCAGCTACTACAAAATCATACTTATTTTTATCAACAAGTTTTTGTCCATCTAATCCATTATAACAAACATCCGCATCAAATTTCTCTGAAATTGCAGCTTTTAATGATGCAGCTAATAATTTGTCATCTTCTACAATAAGTGCTCTAAGCATCAATAACTCCTCCTTTTATTTTTTATTTATCTAAATAATTATTTTATATCTTTTCTAAAAAAAATACAACTAAAAACTACAATATTTTTCACTATTTTTTAATTATAAGAAAATATATAATACTTGAAATTAATATTCCCACTAAAGCTCCACTACTATCTATTAATACGTCAACAATATTTCCATCTCTACCTGGCACAAAAGTTTGATGAAATTCATCACTTGAGGCATAGATAACAGAAAACAAGAAACATAATATGCCAGTTTTTTTAAAATCTTTTATCCTGTCATTTTCTATAAATAAATTCGATAAATATGAAAATGAGAAGAATCCCAGAGCCATATATTCACTAAAGTGACCTAATTTTCTTATGATTAATTCATTAGAAATCTTAGATGATTCTTCTCCAGGTTGACTAGAAAATAAAAATATCACCAGACAAACTAAAATTAACATTATTAATGAAAAGTATTTCTTATATAAAAGTTTAATAAAAATTTCTCCTTAGTATTTATTTTAATATTTTTTTCCTACTTTCTATATTACCATATTATTTTAATAAATGGTAATATTTGTAAGTAAAATAACCAAGAAAATACTTTTCACATTCTACTAACCATCTAAAAAACACAACATTTTCTTCAATTTACACATACAGTGAAATTAATTAATATTTATTATAAACAGAAATTTAATTTCATATAACTTTAAACTTCCTATCTCTAAACTTTTTCCAACAAAAATATAAAATATTATGATATAATTATAGTAAACGAATTCAAATAATGGAGGTTTATTATGCCACGTATAGTTGCTAGAGGATTTAAAAAAGAGGACTTAAAAAAAGTTAGTGCTGAGCTTTTCGATACTATTGCTGAAATAATCGAAAGACCTCGTGAAGCATTCACATTAGACTTAGTTGAGAGTGTTGCTATTCTTGATGGAAAAGAAATTAGCAGAGCAAACTTAGAAATCGGATGGGTTCACCGCCCAGTTGAAGTATGCGAAAAAGTTGCTACCGCTGTTAATGAATTATTCAAACCACTTGGTTATGAAACAGTAATGATTTCATTCAAAGATATTGACTTAGCATACGAATTTGTATTCAAAAAATAATTATTAAAAAAGGAGTGATTTAAAAATCTAGATTCAATTAAATCTGATTTTTTAAATCACTCCTTTATTTTTTATCCTTTTACTTGAGTTTCATACATTTTTTTGTAACTTCCTTCAAGAGCCAATAATTGTTCGTGTGTTCCACTTTCAATTACCTTCCCTTTTCTAAGGACATAAATCATATCGGCATTTTTTATCGTCGATAACCTATGAGCTATTATAAGCGTTGTTCGCCCTTGTTTTAATTCTTCTATAGCTCGACTTACATTTTGTTCTGTTTCGCTATCGATATTAGCCGTCGATTCATCAAGGATCAAAATCTTAGGATCTTTTGCTAAAGCTCTAGCTAAACAGATAAGTTGCTTCTCACCTGTAGAAAAGTTATTTCCACCTACTTCTACTTTTGAGTCTAACGAGCGATTTTCTAATATGAAATCTCCTCCAACTCTAGACAATGCCTCTCTGGCAATTTTTTCATCGTTAGAAGTAGTAATATTTTCAAGTAAAGTACCTTCGAATAAAAATGAGTCTTGAAGCACTATCGCCGTTTTTTCTCTTAGGCACTCCTTACTATAATCATTTATATTTCTACCATTGATTAGGACATTACCTTTAGT
>CAUUCZ010000093.1:0-4354 GCA_963543895.1 uncultured Gemella sp.
GCTTCTAATACTGTATTTTCAAGAGTTGTACCTTTTTTGGACTTCCCTATAATAAATACATTCGGATATTCTTTTTTCATATAATCATTAAACTTGTTTATATTTTTATTATAGTTTTTACAGCGAAATCTATAATTATCTTTCACCTTACTTACGTAGTATTTACTTACTTTACCTATCGCTCCATGAACTTTAGTTAATTCTTTTTCAATTATTTCAATTATTTCAGAATCACTTTTATCCATTAACTCATTAACCGCTTCTTCTCTATTTATATAAGCTCTTACTATTTGTATACCACTCATTTTAATATCTATCCATTTATTACTTACGTACTCTAACTTTGTCACATATTCACTATCATCTTCTGGAAAAATTATTTCTCCAATTTCACGATTAATATGTAATTCATCTCTCTTATAAACAAGAGTGACCACTATATTAGAAACATATTTCATATTCGAATAAAATTCAGTGATTTTTTCATCACCATTAAACCACGGTAAGAAATTCTTTTGATTTAGTGTAATTATTACATAGTCATAATAATATATACTACCGTTTGAATGAACTAGATACTTATCACCTTTTTTTTCTATTTTTTCAACCTTACGGTTTAACTCTAAAAATACTTTATCTGAAAAATTCGATTCTAGAGTCTCTATAAACGATTTCAAAGTAAATTTTAATCTGTATTCTGAACCTACAGTAATATTATCTATAACATTTCTATCATACATATCTTCTAAAATTTTATTAATATCTTCTTTTTGAATCGTTAAAAATGATAGTTCCGGCATTAAACTTACCATACTTTGCTTAGAAATATCACATGCATAATGGCTTGTCAATAAAGGCTCAATTAGCTTATCATAAATTTTTTCATTAATTATAGCTTTAAAGAATTCTTCTACAGTTAATTCCTTTATATCTTCATCTTCTAAAGTATTATACATATTGTACATAATAGATAATTTTTCTTTAAAAGTAAATAAATCTGACAATAACAGCTCTCTTTTATCTAAAGGTACCCCGTAAAGCATTTTTTCTGGTAGGTATTTAATACCTTCCTTTGTAAAAAATACTTTTTTAGTCATACCACTTTTGATAAGATATCGATGAAGCCCTAGTTCAATCATTAAGTAAAATAGTACACCTTGTTCACTAATTGAATTATGCCAACCATTATCATAAATTTCCTGACCTAACTGAAATTTTCCAAACCTATCATTAGCAAATTCTATATCTCTTTCAATTAAATCAATATTGAACTTTCTTGAGTTTATCCCTGAGAATTTATCTAGAAAATAAGCACAACTCACTCCTGATAAATCTCCTCCTATTATTGCTATGTTTTTCATGATATTACCTTCTATTTTACTTTTTCAATAAAAATCTTAGCTATAATATTAGCTAAAACCACCGATGCAATAATTATAACTATAGTCATTCCTTCTAAATTGCTAAATAATACTGCAAATAATGCAAGTAGTATTGTAGTTATTAACATTACAATAGTTAATAATTTTTTAAAACTATCGATTTTAATACTTTCATCAACTGGTAATATACTATGCCAAATATTATTACTCATCTGCTTATATAAAGGAACAAGCTGAATAATTGTTAAATAACTATAAGATATTATAGCTACTGCACTGACATAAGGGTTTTTAAAACTAAAAATTATTAATCCTGATAATAGCATAAGCCTTAATGCTAAAAATACTGTATTTTCCTGTCTTAAAAAGACTCTATAATAATAATATTTATAGCTATTTTCTTTAGTGAAATTGTCTTTAGTTAATTTAGGTAATAATGCATCAAAATATTTTCTTCTAGCTACTTTTACTCCGCTTAATGGTACATCCACAAACATATTCACGAATTTCAAGTAACTTTCCATACGATGTTTATCGTACTCAGCCGCTTCATTCCATTTAACAACTAGCTTTTCTTGATCATCTGAACTCTTTGAATCCGTAGAATTCTTAATAACATAATATGCACAGAATGCCAAACCGATTATACCAGCTATATCAGCTATATGAATATAAGTATTAATTATGAATACTGCAATTATCTGTATAAAAGTCACTATAAATTGCAAAATTTTAATCCAAATAACTTCTTTATAGTGAATAACTTGAACGTATTTTAATAAGTTGTTTATTACAATTACCATAAGTAGTAGACATACAGATAATTTATCAACATTACCTATAATACTAGTAATAGGCTTAACCGCAAAATAAAAGATGACAAAGGCTATAATGTGAGTTACCGATATATTAATAACCGTTTTTCTACCAACGTTTTTATAATACTTCTCCAATGGTAATAAAAACACTGCATCTGCTTCTTTTATATACGTTTTAATCTTTGTACTTATCAAATAGTAACTAAATGCTAATGAGGCGGCAATAAATACTGAATATAATTCAAATTGGCTCGCTACAGCAATCCATTTAGAATAATTAATCAATGCTGCTCCTAACACAATAATAAGAAACATAATTAGGTGCGAATTAAAAATATACTTACTATAGGTTAGTTTTAGCTCCTGCTCTTTCTTGCGTCTATCCGCAAAGATATTCTCAATATTACTCATTACTATCTCTCACTGTTAATGATAGATAAATTTCATCTAAAGACGCACCTGCCATATTAAATTCAGCCCTTAGTTGTTCTAGATTGCCATTCGCTAGAATTTTTCCTTCGTGAATAATAACAAAGTTATCACAATACTTTTCTGCTGTAGCTAGTATATGTGTAGACATTAATAAACTAGCTCCATTATCTCTTCTCTCACACATTAAATTAATTAAGTCATTAATTGCAATCGGGTCAAGTCCTAAAAATGGCTCATCAATTATATATAAATTGGGTTCTACTAAAAAGGCACAGATAATCATTACTTTTTGTTTCATACCTTTTGAAAAGTGTACTGGGAAAAATTTCTTTTTATCACTTAGTTTAAACAGCTCTAGTAATTTATCCGCTTTTTCCCACGTATCTTCCATATTTAATCCATAAGCCATTGCTGTTAGATTTATATGCTCTTCTAGTGTTAATTCTTCATATAAAACAGGCGATTCTGGAATATAACTTATACTCTTTCTATATTTTTCATTATCCCGAGTAATTGTAATACCATTAACCTTTATCTCACCTTCCATAGGTCTAAGTAATCCCAATATATGTTTAATTGTAGTACTTTTACCAGCTCCATTAAGACCAATTAGCGCCGTTATACTACCTTTAGTTATTTGTATATTGATGTTATCTATAATCTTTCTTCGATTATATCCACCACCAAGATTACTAATTTCTAATACATTAGTCATTGTGCTTATCTCCTCTTTTTAACTTTTCTAATATTTCATCAATTTGCTGAAATGTGTCTTCTCTTCTATAACTATTATTTATAACGAAATCTCCTAATGATGCTTTTTCCTGTGGACTCATTTGACTTTCTATACGTTTAAGAGCCTCTTCTTTTGAAAAAGAGTTTCGCGTCATTAGTCTTTCTAATTGTACATCTTCATCTACATATACAACTGCTACTTTTTCTACCAAATCTACAAAATTTGCTTCATATAGTAATGCTATATCTAAAAAGACCAGTTCTTCATGTTTATGTTCTTCTTGTAATTTTAAAATTAATTCTTTAATTTTAGGATGAATAATACTATTTAAGATTTTTAAATTATCATCATTACCAAAAACTAACTTACCTAATCTTTCTCGACTTATTTCATTATTTTCTAAAATTTCATCACCAAATTTTTCAGCTAGTTTTCTTTTTACATCATTGCTAGTAAGTGCAACATGTCCAAGTTTATCAGCATCAATAATTGTATACCCCTTAGTTATTAAATAGTCTGATACAGTACTTTTTCCACATGCTATACTTCCCGTAATTCCAATATTCAAATTATCATCTCCATTAAATTACTTAAATACAATTTTATCATAAACTGCAAGCATTTACCATAGTTTAAAAACTATTCATTCTCTTTACTATATAACTAAAGAATATACTTAAATATAAAAGAAAAGATTAACAAGTTTATAACTCATTAATCTTTTTTTAAATATTAATTATCCTTTATATGGATGTATATCCATTTCTTCTAGTTTAACAAATTTTTTCTTTGTCACCACTTTAAATACTATATACATTACTACACCTATAGCTGGACAAACTAAGTTGTATGACATTTTTACAAATCCACCTGTTGCATAATCAGCTACTAATTGTAGTAATATTATTGTTGCAAAAGAAAATAGTGCAATGTATGATCCTACAACACCTGTTTTAGATGTGTAAGGAAGAACATCTTCAGCTTTT
>CAUUCZ010000094.1:0-4331 GCA_963543895.1 uncultured Gemella sp.
ACTTCGGTTTATTTTTCTTTTTATTCTGTTTTTCTTTAGAGTTTTTCTCTACTTTTTTCTTGTCACCTTCAGCTTGTTTCAACTCTTTTTGTGTTAAAATCACTAAAGAATCCTTTGTACCTTTCTCCTCGGCTTTAATAACAAAACCAACAGAAAAAATCTCCTCTAGCTTCTTCTTTTTACCTATAAACATGTTTTCCTTCGGTAAAAATGCATCTTTGCCATTTTCTAGTTTTATATATAATCCTTTGCTTTCAACTTTCGTTACCTTACCTGCAACTTTACTCATTTAATCACCTCACTATCCGCTTGTATAAACTACATATTTTTTATAGTTTTAACCTCTTAAATCATTCCAATTTATTTCACTTAAATATTATACCACACTATATTCATCTATTGAAATATCAAAGATAATCTAGAGCATAATACAAAAATAATATACTTTATTTTTCAAAACTAAAAAACACCAACTTCAAAAAAGTTATTCTTCTGAAATCAGCGCTCAATTATTAAATCTTCTTCTAAATAATGTTATGTTAACTATCTCTAGTAAAAAACACTACTAATCTTTATTATACCATAAAAATAAAGATTTTATCAGTCTTTAATTTTCAAACTTTTTATGTTATGTTAAAGTTACTAAAGGGGCTGCCTCGACAAAATCTTGTTTCTTAAAAGATCATACTTTTTGAGCCACTCCCCATTCATAGTAAATACGCTATACGCGATTTTAGGGAGGTTACTATGTTAAACGCAGAAAAAATAAAAAAAAGATTTTATATATTTCTAGTATTTTATTTTTTATTTGGTACTACAATCTATTTCTTGTTTGATAGTGCAGTTAGTCCAGACTTTACACGACAATACAAAATCATGTTATTTGTGCTCGAAGTTGTTTATTTTGATTTACCTTTAGCGTTAGCTTTGGTTCTAAATAACTATATAGCTAAAAAAACTAAAAACGTAGAAAAATAAAAAATAACACTCTATAAAATTAGCTAGCAAGTGATTCGACAAAATATTATTTCTTCGAAATCGCGATTTTCGAGTCACTCCCACTTATTTCATAGTAAATACGCAACGTACGATTTCAGGGAGGTTGCTATGGTAAACGCAAAAAAAATAAAAAAAAGATTTTATATATTTGTTGTATTCTATGTTTTTTTATTTGGTCCTATAATCATTTTCTTGCTTGATGAAGTAGTTAATCCAGACTTTACACAAAAATATAAAACCATAATATCAGTGTTCAAATATTTTTTTTCAATCTTACCTATAGTATTAGCTTGGATTCTAACTAACTATATAGATAAAAAAACTAAAAACGTAGAAAATAACACTCTCTAAAACTAGTTGGTGGATGACTCGATAAAATCTTGTTTCTTTGAAACCATGATTTTTCCGAGTCACTCCCACAGCTAAAAGGGCGACTCAAAATTACTTTTGAATCGCCCTTCTTTTTTATCACTTCTTGTAGTCATTATTCTATTAACTTCACACATCTGTAATTCAATTTACAGGATATTACTATCAATTTATTCCTATCAAACACCTTTGTTAAAAAATATCTCTAATTTTTTCTATTACCATATCCTTAAAAATACACAATTCTTACCGTTAGGTAGCCATACTACTTTAATGTGCCTACTTCCTAAAAGTAACTGTCAATGATATCATTTATACATCACTTAAAAAATATAAAATATTAAAAGGAGATATTAATATGACAATTACAAGTAATAAATTTGATAAAGTTACTATTCACACTTATACAGCACCAGAGGAAGGAGCTTCAGTTAATACTCATATAATTGAAACAAATGCTCATCTAATTATAATAGATACTCAAATGCTTTTACCTTATGCTAACAAAGTAAAAACTTTCATCGATAAACTAAATAAACCTATTGATAAAGTAATCATTTCACATAGCCACCCAGATCACTGGTTTGGTACTTCTGTTTTTAAAGGTGAAAAAATCTACGCAATTAAAGAAGTACTAAAAGAAATTCAAGAAACTAGTTCAGAAACTATTGAGCGTAATAGAAAACTCATGGGAGATTTAATCCCAAATCAAGACTCAGCAGTTATCCCAAGCTTAATTTTGGAAGAAGGCGACTTTGAGATTGATAATGTTACTATCCGTGTTTCAAAAGTAGCAGATACTGAAAGTAGTTATATTACTACTTTAGAACTAGTGGAGCAAAATGTCATTATTGCACAAGATATTGTTTATAATAATGTTCATTTATTTATTGCACAACAAGAACTAGAAAATTGGAGTAGAGTTTTAGAAAGCTTAAATAACCGTAACTGGAATTTAGTTTTACCAGGTCATGGTTTACCAACTAACAACGAAGTATTAACTCGTATGATTAGCTATTTAAGTCTAGCACACGAAACCTTAAATAAAGTTGATACTTTCAATCAATATAAAAATATAATTATGACTAATTTCCCAGAATACAAAGGAGAAGTCTTAATTGATTTAAATGAACAATTCCTAGGATTAAAATAAAAAATCCCATATTTGATAAAAAGGGCGACTCAAAATTATTTTTGAATCGCCCTTCTTTTTTATCCATTATAACAATTTATTATTTCAAATAATTTGCTACGAATTTCTTCATTTGTTGAATGCCCTAGCATCGATTTCAACTCTACTAGTTTTTTATCTAGTTCCTCAACATCAATATCTAAGGTTGTATTTTTATAAATCATTTTGTTATCAGTCTTTTCACTACTTTCGTAATCAAGTGATAACTCTTCATACATTTTCTCACCAGGTCTTAGACCAATCTCTTCGATATCGATATCCTTATACGGTTCTAATCCCGATAATTTGATTAAGTTTGTCGCAAGGTCTATGATTTTTACAGGTTCTCCCATGTCTAATAGGAAGATTTCCCCTTCACTTGCATAATATCCAGCTTGTAGTACTAATTGTGCCGCTTCTGGAATCGTCATAAAGTAACGAATAATATTTCTATGCGTAATTGTGATAGGCCCACCTTTTTTAATCTGTTCTTTAAATATAGGAATAACAGAACCATTTGAACCTAACACATTACCAAATCTAACCGCAGCAAATTTCGTTTTGTACTTATTACCTTTTGATTGTAAAATAATCTCTGTTAAACGTTTCGAAGCACCCATCGCATTCGTAGGATTTACCGCCTTGTCAGTAGAAATCATAATAAATCTTTCTACTTCTTTTTCGATGGCTACATCCATAACATTTTTTGTCCCAAAGACATTATTTTTTATCGCTTCTTGTGGACGACGTTCCATTAAAGGTACGTGTTTATGCGCTGCAGCATGGAACACCACGCTTGGTTTATACTTATCGAATACCTCAGCTAACGCATCTTTTTCACGAATACTTACTATTTCAGAAATATAATTTATATCCTCATATTCCTTGCTATGTGATTTTTCAAAGTCTAAATCACGCTCTAACATGTATAATGCATTCTCATTAACATCTACTAAAACAAGTTGACTAGGTTTGAATTTGAATATCTCTCTTACAATCTGACTTCCAATCGAACCACTAGCACCTGTAACAAGAATACTCTTTCCTTTAATATAAGAACGAATCTCCCCTTGAGAAAGTTTCACTTCTCCACGGCCTAATAAATCTTCGATAGATACATCTTTTAAGTGTTTAGAAATACTTTCTCCGTCTTCTACAGCAATACCCGAACTCATTACCTTCACAGTAACATTGGCTTCTTTCAGAACATTTAATATTCTATTTTTATTATAAGCACTAATCGAAGGAATGGCTAAGAATACTTGTTCTACTTCATATTTCGGAATAAGTTTTAGTATTTCATAAGTTGTTCCAACTACAGTAACACCACTAATTACAGAATTTTTTCTGTTATCATCTATAAGTCCAACTACATTAGCACGGAAAATATTGTTTTTAGATAACTCTTTTAATAATATGTATCCCGCATCTCCTGCACCGATTATAAATGTATTTTTGTAAGTACTAGCCCCATACTTACCAGCTTCTCTTTCACGTAAGGCACGATATAGCATTCTTGTAAACATCATACCCGCTATTATTAATAAAGGTGAGAAAATAGCGAATCTAACATTTGAGAATGTATCAGGTAACATATACTGATAAAGGATACTCGTAATCAAGTCTCCTAGAACTACTGATATACAAATATTTACTATCTCATTAACCCCTAAATATGACCACAATGATTTATTAGTACCAAATAAATAAAAACTGATTGTATATATAACAAGTGAAATAACTAGAAATTCTAATATCTCAACATAATGGCCATTTAGCATCGCAAATGGAT
>CAUUCZ010000095.1:0-4312 GCA_963543895.1 uncultured Gemella sp.
AATTCAGATTTTAGTTTCATAGCTCCGAAACCATCAATTTTACAATCGATGTTGTGATCTCCATCAACTAATCTGATATTTTTAACGCGAGTTCCTTGTTTTAATGTAGAAGAACTACCTTTAACTTTTAAATCTTTAATTACAGAAACTGTATCTCCATCTTGAAGTACGTTACCGTTAGCATCGCGGTAAACTTTTTCCTCTTCTGCTCCACTAGTATCTTCTGGTGACCATTCATGAGCACACATTGGGCATACTAGCATATTTCCATCTTCATAAGTATATTCACTTTTACATTCTGGACAATTAGGTAATGTCATTGTTTTCCTCCATAAAATTTCAAATTTGTACAAAAGATATTATACCATAATGAGAAGCAATATCAAAATAATATCCGTAAAATTTTTCTTTAAAACGTTGATATTATAGCGATTCCACCCATAATATAATCTTATATCAAAAAAAAATTCAAAAATCGTCTACTTTTGTAGGCAAAGTACTTGAAATTTTAAAAAAGTAAGAGTAAAATATGAATTAAATAGTTTTCATTTATATTTATTATACAGATATAAAAAATAAACAATAAAAATTTAAAGTAAAAGAGGAATCAAATTATGGTTAAATATGATTTATTAGTAGTAGGATTCGGTAAAGCCGGAAAAACTTTAGCAGCAACATTTGCTAAAGAAGGAAAAAAAGTAGCAGTAGTTGAAGAAAGCAGTGCAATGTACGGTGGTACTTGTATCAATATCGGATGTATCCCAACTAAAACTTTAATCGTAGCTGCTGACAACAAAAAAGACTTCGCAGAAGCTAAAGCTACAAGAGATGCTGTTGTATCTAAACTTAATGCTAAAAACTTCGCTATGTTAGACAGCAGTCCAAACGTTGATGTTTACACAGCTCACGCTAAATTCGTTTCTAACAAAGTAGTAGAAATTTCTGCTAATGGAGAAACTAAACAACTTGAAGGTGAAATCGTAGTAATTAACACTGGTGCTAAAAACAATGTATTACCAATTCCAGGATTAACAACTTCTAAAAATGTTTACGATAGCACTGAATTCCAACAATTAGAAAAAGCTCCTAAAACTCTAGGAATTATCGGTGGAGGTAACATCGGATTAGAATTCGCTAACCTATACGCTCGTCTTGGAGTTAAAGTTACAGTAATCGACTTCGCTCCTGGAATCTTAGGAAGAGAAGACAAAGATATCGCTGAACTTGCTCAAGGATACTTAGAAGAAGCAGGAATCGAGTTCAAATTAGGAACTGCAACTAAAGAAATCCGCAACAACGGAGAACTTGTAGTTGTTGATACAGAAAAATACGGTCCACTAGAATTCGAAGCAGTATTACACGCAACTGGACGTCGTGCTAACACTGAAGGATTAGGATTAGAAAACACTGACATCGAACTACGTCCAAACGGAACAATCGTAGTTGACGAATTCTGTCAAACAGCTGTAGAAAATGTATTCGCAGTTGGTGATGTTAACGGTGGATTACAATTCACTTATGTATCATTAGATGACTTCAGAGTAGTTAACGGATACTTACACGGTAACAAAGAATACACAACTGCTGACCGTAAAAACGTACCTTACTCAACATTCATCTCTCCAGCATTATCTCACGTTGGATTACACAAAGAAGAAGCTGAAGCAGCATACCCTAACGTTGCAGTAGCATCTTTACCAGTAGCTAACATGCCTAGAGGAGCTGTTAACCAAGACCCACGTGGATTATTCCGTGTAACTGTAGATAAAGACACTAACTTAATTCTTGGAGCTACTTTATTCGGTAAAAACTCAGAAGAAATTATCAACCTAATCAAAATGGCAATTGATAACAAAATTCCTTACACTTACATCAGAGATCAAATCTTCACTCACCCAACAATGGCTGAGAACTTAAATGATGTATTCAAATTAATCTAATAACTGCAAAAAGCTTAAAATCTCAATAATAATTTGAGGTTTTAAGCTTTTTTTTGTTTTCTCAAACCGAATTTCTACTATATATTTTTATAAAATTTCCGAATAATTAAAAAAATATGTCTTAATCCCTTTACAAACAAAGGGTTTTCTTGTATAATGTACACATGTCTTTTTAAAAAATACAATAAAATAAAAAAAGGAGATCGAACAATGAGTTTATATAAAAGAATTCCATTAATAGCAAAACTTATTATCGCTGTAACATTAGGGATAATCTTAGGAAGTACTCTACCAACGTCAATCATTAGAGTTTTCGTAACATTCTCATCTATTTTCAGCGCATTCTTAGGATTCACAATTCCACTTATTATCGTAGGATTCATCGTACCAGGTATCAGCCAAGTATCAAACAACGCTGGTAAATTACTTGGATTATCAACAGGAGTCGCTTATATTTCTACAATCATCGCAGGAACATTTGCATTCTTAACAGCACAAGCAGTATTACCAAATATCTTAGCTAACGCTACACTACAATCATTCAAAAATCCAGAGGATTTATTATTAAAACCTTTCATCGAGTTTAAAATGACTCCGATTTTTGATGTTACTACAGCGCTTATTATCTCATTCATCTTAGGAATCGGGATTTCAGCAACTCAATCAGAAGGACTTAAACAAGGATTCGCAGACTTCGGAGAAATTATTGAAAAATTACTTGCTACAGTAATTATTCCACTTCTTCCATTCTACATCCTAGGTGTATTCATGAACATCACAGCTTCTGGTGAAGTATTCAAGATTTTAAAAATCTTCGCTATGGTATTTGTAATTATCATTATTATGCACGTAATAATCATCATTATCCAATACTTCGTAGCTGGAACAGTTAACGGTAGAAATCCATTTAAGATGCTAGTGAACATCTTACCAGCATACATGACTGCAATAGGTACTCAATCTTCAGCTGCTACTATCCCAGTAACACTAAGAAGTACTAAAAAAATGGGTGTTGATAAAAATATTGCAAACTTCACTATTCCATTATTTGCGACTATCCACTTATCAGGAAGTACAATCACATTAACTACATGTGCGTCTGCAGTATTCTGGTTACAAAACGGTGCTGCATTCCCATCAGCTGCAGTAATGATTAAATTCATCTTGTTACTTGGAGTAACAATGGTAGCTGCTCCTGGGGTTCCTGGTGGAGGAGTTATGGCAGCTCTTGGATTATTACAATCAGTTCTTGGATTCAACGAAATCATGTTATCTCTAATGATCGCATTATACATCACTCAAGATAGCTTTGGAACTGCATGTAACATTTCTGGAGACGGAGCTTTATCAGCAATCGTTGATAAACTAAACAAAGTCTTCTTCAAAAAAGACGCAGAACAAAACGCATAAAAACTATCCCACAAACATAAGTTTGTGGGATTTTTTCATGTATGTGGAGGAAACATCTCGCACCACAATCAAAGAACAAGTGTATATTGAATCTACTTTACTAAAAAGAAATAACTATATATTCATCTGTTCTTTATAATTTTGAAGATTTTTTACCTACTGTTTATAGTAGCTGCAGTAAAATATATAGTTTTACTTAGAAAATCAAAGACTACAGGCTTTGATTTTAGCCGGAAAGTCCTTTTGCAACGCAAAAGAATTGGAGGCGTCTAAAGCTACATTAAAACAGTAGGTTATCGAATAATACTTAACAAAAAAAGCGACTCTGTGAACTTAATTTCAGAGCCGCTTCTTTTATTCTATTTTAATTTATATCTCAGTTTTACCGGGTTATGATCACTATATCTATACTCTTGATTTAGCGTCTCTACTCCAAGAACTTCTATATTATCACTAGCAATATATCCATCGATAATAAAGCCATAAGTACCTTCACTATCCTTCACATAAGGCTTATTGTTAAGTCTAGCAGAATTTTTACTTTCATCATACACTAAGTTAAATCCTGCAGGTAACATACTCTTATCTAAATTCTCTGCACGCCATAATTCTTTTGGAACAACGTTAATTTCATCTTGTGTTAAAGTTTTTAACGACTGATTAAAATCTGCTCCGACAAGTACATAATTACCTTTTTTATACTCATAATCAATAAATTCAAGAAGTTGTTTCATCTGAGCTTTTTTACCCGAATTACCTTTATCATAAGCATCCAGGTGAGCATTAATCAATACTAAATGTTTATCACTATTTTCAACTTTTGTATAAATAACAGAGAATCCTCGTTTTAAATTAGCTAGTCTCTCCGGGAATGTGAATGGAATCGCCATTTGGAATCTTCTTGCACTCTCCACATTGAAACTAGTCGCAGTATAGATACCACTCTTAACCTTCCCTAACGG
>CAUUCZ010000096.1:0-4292 GCA_963543895.1 uncultured Gemella sp.
CTTCGTCACCTTCTTGCTTAAACCATTGTACGATTTCGCCTTCTTCCATTTCACTACCGGCTTTTGGCATTATTACCTCTACTGCCATATTCTATTCACATCCTTCACTAACTAAATTTTTATTTTTTGTTTACAGCTTTTCTAATAGTTTCTTTGATGTCTTCTACATCAGGTACAACTAATTTTTCTAAGTTTTTAGCTGATGGAATGTGTGTGTCAGCACCAGCAACACGGTAAATAGGGCTATCTAAGAAATCAAATGCATCACTTTCTGCGATACGAGCAACGATTTC
This sequence comes from uncultured Gemella sp., assembly GCA_963543895.1. Classification (GTDB taxonomy): domain Bacteria; phylum Bacillota; class Bacilli; order Staphylococcales; family Gemellaceae; genus Gemella. The sequence goes on from CAUUCZ010000096.1 coordinate 294, forward strand.
TCCACCGAATCCACCAGTTTTGAATGAGTCGTGACATACTACTAATTTTCCAGTTTTCTTAACTGATTCAACAATTAGATCAGTATCTAGTGGTACTAATGTAATTGGGTCAAGTACTTCTACTGAGATTCCTTCTTCTTTTAATTCTTCAGCAGCTTTTAAGCTACGCTCTAACATTCTTCCCCAAGATACTAATGTTACATCAGATCCTTCTACTTTGATGTCACCTTGACCGATTACACCAATTTTACCTACTTCTACTTCACCTTTACGTCCAAATAACGCTTTTGGTTCAATGTAGATAACTGGGTTGTTATCTCTGATTGCAGCTCTTAAGATTGAGTAAACATCTCCAGGAGTACCTGGTGCTACTACTTTAAGACCTGGAATGTGACAGAACCATGCTTCTAACGCTTTACAGTGTTGAGCAGCAGCCCCTGTTCCTGATCCAGATGCACAACGGTATGTAACTGGTACTTGTACTTCTCCACCTAACATATAACGCATTGGTGCAGCTTGGTTAACGATCGCATCCATACCGATTGTTACGAAGTCCATGAATGTTACGTCAACGATTGGACGCATACCTACTGATGCAGCACCAGCAGCAGAACCACAGATTGCAGCTTCACTGATTGGTGTATCAATAATACGTTCAGGTCCAAATTCTTCTAACATACCAACTGTAGTACCGAAGTCTCCTCCGAAGATACCAACATCTTCACCCATTAAAAATACATTTTCATCTTCACGCATTTCGTGAGTCATAGCTTCTTTTATGGCTTCACGAACTGTCATAATTTTTGTTTCTTTAGTCATAACTATTAATCTCCTATTATATAAAATATTATTTAAATTATTTTAAGCTAAAATATTAGTCAGCGTAGTTATCTTGGAACGCAATTTCACCGTCTGCAAATGGTGATTCTTTAGCGAATTCTACAGCGTCATCGATAGTTGCTTTAGATCTATCTTCGATTTCTTTTAATTCTTCTTCTGTAGCAATTCCGTTTTCTAATAAGTAGTTTTTATATTTTACGTTAGGATCTTTAAGTTTCCACTCAGCTACTTCTTCACGGCTACGATATTTACCAGCGTCTGATGCAGAGTGTCCGAACCATCTGTATGATACTGCTTCTACTAAAACAGGACCTTTACCACTTCTAGCGTGTTCGATAGCTTCTTGCATTGCATCGTATACTGCTAATACATCATTTCCGTCTGGAACATGAATACCTTTGATTCTGTATGAAGCTGCACGTTCAGTAATTTCTTTAACACGCATACATCTTTCTTGAGCCATTGAGATACCATATTTATTGTTAATTACGTAGAAAATAAGTGGTAAATCCCAGTTAGATGCCATGTTTAAACATTCGTGGAAACTTCCTTCGTTAGTAGCTCCGTCACCCATACAACAAATAACAATGTTACCTGTTTGTTTCATTTTTTGAGCTAAAGCGGCACCAGTACTTAAACCGTGTCCTCCACCAACTATACCATTACATCCCATGTTTCCTTGTTCAAGGTCATAAACGTGCATACTTCCTCCACGCCCTTTACATTGACCTGTTTCTTTACCAAGGATTTCAGCCATCATACGATCAATTTCAATTCCTTTAGCAATTGTTTGACCGTGACCACGGTGGTTAGAGTACATTAAGTCTTCTTTTCTTAATGGATAAATAGCTCCAACGTTTGCTGCTTCCTCCCCTACTGAATAGTGAGTCATACCGTGAACTAAACCACGAGAGTATAGTTTACTCAACTCCATATCAAAATCTCTAATAAGTTGCATTAGTTCGTACATTTCTAAATGCTCTTGTTTAGTTAAATCTTTTGATGTTTTTACCATAATAACCTCCAAAGTTTGTATATATATTTATTAAATGTATATAAATTATTTATTAATCATATATTACACTTATAATATACTATTTTTCTCGAAAAATGTCAAATTTATATTCACAATAAAATAATAATATTTAACTCAGTAATAAAATTATATTTTTTTGCAAGCTCGACAAGCAACTGTACTGATACAGCGGAGGTCAACTATTAATAAATTCTAGATTCCAATGAAATTCCTGCTATTAAAATTACTTATCCCATACTAAATTATATATAAATACAGTTATTTTGGTGTATAATTTAAAGAGCTGAAATAACTTTTTATTAGTAAAATTTTTGTTTAATTAATAATCGATAGAATTCTAACTTATCACTTTGTTTAAACGTTTACTTATAAGTGTTTTACATTGTTTTCATTTCTAGAAATTGAACTTAATTAATCATTTTTTTAAATATACGTAAACTGAAAATTATTGAAAAGATAATGAAAATATAGGCAAACGCCTTGCATTAGTACAGTTTTTTATATATAATATTTATATACAAATTTTCAATTTAGGAGGAATTATAATGATTCTTAATACTATTTGGGAACAACAGTACAATCCAATGGGTAATATTTGGTTATCTGCTGCTGTTGCTGCTCTTCCTATAGTTATATTTTTAATTTCATTAGTAGTTTTTAAACTTAAAGGTTATACAGCCGGAGGTTTAAGTATTCTTAGTGCAGCTATCGTAGCTGCTGTTTGTTACAAGATGCCAGTAGATAAAATCGCTGGAGCTGCAGAACAAGGTATCGTTTCAGGTTTATGGCCTGTTGCTAGTATTGTTCTTGCTGCTATCTTCTTATACAAATTAACAGTTAAAATGGGATTCTTCGATGTAATGAAACAAAGTATCTCATCTATTTCACCAGATAAAAGAATTCAAGTTCTTTTAATTGCATTCTCATTCAACGCTTTCTTAGAAGGTGCTGCAGGATTTGGTGCTCCAGTTGCTATTACAGCTGCAATTTTAGTAGGTTTAGGTTTCAAACCATTACAATCTGCTGCAATTTGTTTAGTTGCTAACATCGCTGGTGGTGCATATGGAGCAATGGGTATTCCAGTAACAGTTCCAGCTACTTTAACAGATCTAGATGCATTAACTCTTGGTAAAAACACATCATTAATCTTATGTCTTGTTACTGTTATTATTGCATTCCTTATCGTATTTATGGTAGATGGTTTCAAAGGTATCAAAGAAACATTCCCTGCAATCTTAGTTTCTGGTGGTGGATTTGCTATTACTCAATTCATCTTCTTAAACTTCGTAGGGCCAGAACTTGTTAACGTTTCTTCAGCTATTGTGAGTTTACTTGCTTTAATCATATTCTTAAGATTCTGGCAACCAAAACAACAACTTACTGCTGAAACTAAAGAAGTTGCTAATGACAAAGAAGTTCTAACTGGTAAAGAAGTTGTTAGAGCATGGACACCGTTCATTCTTTTAACTTTATTCGTTACTTTACTAAACACTGGATTCTTCAAACAATTAATCCAAGCTGCAAACCCTAAAACAGGTCAAGCAGCAGGAGCTTTAAACTCACTAATTTTCAACTTCCCATACTACATTGATGGTACAGTTGCGCGTGTTGCTCCTATCGCAAAACAACCTACTCCAATTAAAGCAGTATTTAGTTTTGCTCCATTTACTTCAACTACAACAGCAATTTTACTTGCAGGAATTCTAACAATTATTATTTTTAGAGTTAACAGCCGTATCGTTATTTCTACTATTAGAGAAACTGCTGTTGAATTATGGGGACCAATCTTAACAATCTGTTCAGTACTTGCATTTGCTTACATTTCAACATATTCAGGAATGTCATCAACACTAGGATTAGCATTTGCTAACACTGGTAAAATCTTCCCATTATTCTCTCCAATCTTAGGATGGATCGGGGTATTCTTAACAGGTTCTGTTGTTAACAGTGGATCATTATTCGCAGGATTACAATCAGTAACTGCATCACAAATTGGAATTGATCCTTCATTACTTGTAGCTGCTAACATCATGGGTGGAGCTATCGCTAAAATGATCTCTCCTCAATCTATCGCAGTTGCAGCAGCAGCCGTTGGATTAGTTAACAGAGATAGCGAAATCTTC
>CAUUCZ010000097.1:0-4289 GCA_963543895.1 uncultured Gemella sp.
TAGTGTATAGTATATTACTATTAATCTTTAGTTTAGGTATATTATTTATTAGTTGCATAATATACTTCTTCTTAGGGTTAAGAATAATATTAATAAGAAATTCAGAAAAATATAAAAGTGAATTATAGTTTCCGGAGAAAGTCAGTTTCTTCGGAATTTTTTTGTAAAATTTCCATAAAAATATAAGTCTTTTGAAGTAATGTGATAGTAAAATATTAAAAAACTCAAAAAATCTGATAAGAAAACTTATTATTAGGAGAATAGTAAATTATAATATATTCTCTCAATATGATTAGTATTTTTTAGAGATATAGAGTATCTATCAAATAATAATTATTAAATAAAAGTGAAAAAAATACTTTACTTATTTAGAGTTTTTTTAAGAAATATCAGTTTGCAAAAAATGGATAAAACTAATATAATTCTTAGTATAATTTATTTTTTAGGAGGACTTATGAAAAATAAAGTTATTAAGATTTTAAAACGATTAGCAATAGTGTTAGTAACCTTGCTATTATTGGTAGGAGGTTATGGATATTATTTTGTTCATAAATCTTTACCAACAGTAGAAGGGAAGACAGAATTAAAGATTTTAGACAATAGCGTAAAAATATCGCGAGATAAAAATGGAATTCCAACGATTGAAGCTGAAAATGATAGTGATTTATATAAAGCTCAGGGGTATATTCATGCTCAAGATAGATTATTTCAGATGGATTTAGCGAGAAGACAAGCGAGTGGTAGACTTTCTGAAGTAGTTGGTGAAGCAGCGTTAGAAAATGATAAGAAATTTCTAGTTTTTTCTTTAAGGAAAGCAGCAGAAGAATCTTATAAGGATTATTCGGATGAAGCTAAAAAAATATTAGAAAATTATGCTCAAGGAGTAAATTCATTTATTGAAGAAGCAAAAAGAGATAATACATTACCTTATGAGTTTTCTTTATTAGGATATTCTCCTGAAAATTGGACTCCTATTGATTCTTTAACAGTCGGGAAGTACATGGCTTATGATTTAGGTGGGCACTGGGATCATTTAGGATTTAATAATTGGATTTTAAATAATTTAGGAGAAGAAAATCTAAAACAGTTACTTCCTGATAGTTTTTCAAAAAATAAAGATAATGAAGAAATTATAAAAGCAAATCAAGGTATAGATGTGAGTATAGATAAGAATACAGCTAAGACTGAGCGACCACCGATGGAAAATGGTAGTAATGACTGGGTTGTTTCTGGTAAAAAAACTAAATCTGGTAAGCCGTTATTGGCAGATGATCCTCACTTAGGTCTAGGTACTCCATCAGTTTGGTATCAGATGTCACTTTCAACACCAAATAACAAAGTTTCAGGGGTTATTTTCCCAGGAGTACCTGGTATTATTCTTGGTCATAATGAACACATAGCATGGGGAGTTACGAATTTTGGACCAGATGTTCAAGACCTTTATATTGAAAAACGACAAGAGAATAATCCATATAAATTTAAATACGATAATGAATATTATGATGCTAAAGTTGATAAGTATTCAATAAAAGTAAAAGGAAAAGACGCTGTCGATTTTGAGGTTGTTAATACGAAGCATGGACCAATAATTGATCAACTGCTGAAACCGTTAGGAAATAAAGATACGAGTTTTTCAATGCAGTGGACAGCACTTGAATCGACGCAAGAACTAGAAGCTATTTTAAATATAGATAAAGCGAAAAATTGGCAAGAATTTGAGAAATCATTGGAAAAATTCAAAGCACCAGCTCAAAATTTTGTTTTTGCGGATAATGAAGGAAATATAGCTTATAAATCAAATGGTAATGTACCTATTAGGAAAAAGGGAGATGGGAATCTTCCTGTTCCAGGTTATAGTAGTGATTATGGATGGAGTGGTTATGTTTCATATGATAAATTACCGAAACTTGTTAATCCGGAAGAAGGTTTTATTGCGACAGCGAATACTGAAACTGTGAAAACTGATTATCACACATCAAACGTTTGGGCACAGCCATATAGAAAAGCTCGTATAGATGAAGAATTATCAAAGAAAAATAATTTAACAGTTGATGATATGAAGAAACTTCAAATGGATACAAAAAATCTATATGCACAAGAATTTTTACCAAACTTCTTAAAAAATATAAATGTTGATAAAATTTCTAAAAAAGAAATAGTTGATAAACTGAAATCATGGAATAATGTAGACGAGAAAGATGAAGCAGCTCCGTTGATTTTTGATCTGTGGATGAAAAAAATCCAATCTTATATATTAAAAGACAAGATGGATGCAGATGTTTACAAATTTATGCCTCATAAAGAGAGTTATGTAGATAAGGTACTTAGAGATAGTTTAAATGGTAAAAAAGTAAATCTAATTGAGGAGAAAAATGGACTACAAGAAGTATTAACAAACAGTTTAAATGAAACTATAACTGAATTAGAAGGTAAATATGGGAAAGACGTATCTAAATGGAAGTGGGGCACAGCTCATACATTAGGATTCAGACATCCATTATCTAAATCATCTGCATTGTTAGCATATTTCTTAAATCCTAAAGAATATCCTATTTCAGGTTCTAAAGTTACAGTTCAAGCAGCTAGACAAAACGATGAGGGATTAGTTAATCATGGTGCATCATGGAGATTTGTTTATGACTTTGAGACAAAAACAGGACATCATATTGTTGGACCTGGTCAAAGTGGACACTTCTTAAGTGATAATTATGATGATCAAATAGAAAAATGGGTAAAAGGAGAATATACGAGTGAATCTATAGGAAATATTCCTAAGGATAAAGTATTGGAACTAGTACCTGGAAAATAAGAAAAATAATGGAAAGTAATAGGGTTTCTTGTTACTTTCCATATTTTAATTGAAAAAATATAGAACACTATAAAAATAATTTAAAAAATGAAAAAAATCTGATATAATGAGGGTAATAAGTAGGGCTGTGGTTTGAATAAGGAATACGCTCTGAGAAGAGAAATGGCGGTGCGACTCCGTCCGACTACTTGTTATGACATCTATTTTTATAGGTGTTTTTTTTTTTTTTTTTTTATTTAATTAATAACAAAATAATAAGCATCATGTTATAATAAAATTAGAAAGAGTTTAAAGAAAATAAGTAGGAGAAAAAATGAACGTTAGAGAGAATTTTGAGATAATAACAAAAGAAATAGCTGAAACTTGCGAAAAAGTCGGTAGAAACGCTGATGAAGTGAAATTAATAGCTGTAACTAAATATGTTACTGATGCTAGAGTTGAAGAGGCGATAGAAGCTGGAATTACTGATTTTGCTGAGAATCGTCCGCAAAATTATGTTGAAAGAAAGGGGAAATATTCTAATAAGACTTGGCATCTAATTGGAAGTTTACAAACACGAAAAGTACGTGATGTGATTAATAAGGTTGATTATTTCCACGCATTGGATAGAGATAACTTAGCTAAAGAAATCGAAAAACGTGCAGAAAAAGAAATTAAATGTTTTGTACAGGTGAATGTTTCTGGAGAGGAGAGTAAACATGGTTTAACTTCAGAAGAAGCTATTGACTTTATTAAATCATTGGAACAATATTCAAAAATAAAAGTTGTCGGACTTATGACTATGGCACCTTTTGTTGAAGATGAAGAAATACTACGTAATTGCTTTAGAAAATTAAGACAGTTGCGTGATGAAGTAAAAGTGTTGAATTTACCATATGCACCATGTGAATTCTTATCAATGGGAATGAGTAATGACTATAAAATTGCAATTGAAGAAGGAGCAACTCATATAAGAGTCGGTACTGCATTGGTAGGCTGTGAGTTAAAATAATAAAATATAGAGGAGGGGTAGTATGCAAAGAGTAATAACTGTAGATGATTTAATCGTCACTATTAAATACAGAAGAAAAATGAAAAACATCTATTTAAAAGTTGAAAAAAATGCTGATGTAGTAGTGAGTGCCCCTCCAAGAACACCTAACTATATCATAAAAAAACTTGTTCAAGAAAATATAGACGAGATAAAACTTAGAAGAACAAATATCTTGAAGAATGGTCATACTGTTAAAAACTATGTAACAGGTGAAAAACATTATGTTTTTGGGAAAGAATTAACTTTAGAAGTTAGACTGGGAGATAAAAATAAGGTAACTCTTTCTAATGATAAGTTAATTCTAAGCGTTAAAGATAAACATCAAGATAGAGAACAAATAGTAACTAGAGAACTTAGAAAGGTTTTTTATAATAAATGCTTGGAGTTTCTTGGTAAGTATGAAAAGCTTATGAATGTTCATGCTGAACAACTTAGAATTAAAAAGAT
>CAUUCZ010000098.1:0-4258 GCA_963543895.1 uncultured Gemella sp.
CAATTGGTGGTTATTTATTTGGTTTTACTCATGGTTTTATCCTTTCGATAATTTCTGCGTTAATATACACTAGTGCGATGTTTTTTATTGCAAGATACTTCGCCAGTGATTATGTAGAAAAATACTTAGCGAAAAAACTATCGAAAAAACAATATGATACAATTTTCGGTATTAGTGAAAATAAACTAACAATATTTTTAATAATCTACAGATTAATTCCAATTCTTCCAAATAGTGTTATCTGTTACTCATATGGTTTAACTAGAATATCATTTAAAAAATATTTCATCGGTAATCTTATTGGACTGATTCCTGGAAAAATGATTTGGTCACACTTTGGTACTACTTTAAATAATATTGGAAGTATGGAATTTATATATGGAATAATTATTATTTTGGCTTTTGCCTTTATTAGTTCCACAGTAGCAAAAAGGTTTAATAAGTAAGTATAAAAGCTAGTGATTCTCTTTAAAGATTCACTAGCTTTTTTTTATGAATTTTTCTCTACTATTTTTTTAATTTTTTTGTTAAACTCACGTCTTGGCATCATAATATTATTATCACACTTTAGGCATTTTATCTTTATATCTGCCCCCATACGTGTAATTTGCCATCTATTTGTGCCACAAGGGTGTTGTTTTTTCATTTCAACTATGTCATTTAATTCATATTCCATAATCCAACCTCCTATTTTTCTTCATTTGATGTTAATAAAGATTTAAACTCATTATAGAAATCACGTCGTAATCTCGTTTCAATTTCATTTTTCTTGCCGACTTTAGCTTTTCCAATAACATGAATGGTAACAACATCATCTTCAATTTTTTCTATATAATCGATATGTAATTTATCATTTTTATATAATAAATCATGATATTCTTTAGAGTTATTAGCATTATTAATTACTTTGTTTACTCGGTCTTCTATCTCTTCAATAGATTTATCAATCTTAATTGGTAGTTCTACTAATGCCAAATTATACATTAAAGAATAATTTACTACTTGATTAATAGTTCCATTAGGAATAAAATATACTTCACCATCTTTAGAACGAATTTTCGTAGAGCGTAAGCCAAGTGACATTACATAGCCTCCAGCGATAAAGGCAGCTTGGTTATAAATCTTGACATTATCACCTACATCAAATTGTCCTTCAAGAACTATAAAAAATCCAGATATAATATCTTTAACTAAACTCTGTGCACCGAATCCAATAGCTACCGATGCTATACCTGCACTGGCTACAATACTCGTAGTATTAACGCCTAAGATTGATAGAACTTGAAAAAATGCAATAAAGTAGATTGTATAACGAACTGCACTTTTAATAAGTTTGTGTAACGTTTCTGATCTTTTCTCATTAAACTTTATATTAAATTTCTTATTGGTATTATCTCTAGTTGACATCACGTAATCAATAATTTTATTAAAGATACGAACTAGTATTGATGCAATAATAAAAATTCCAATTATAAGTAATAGTTTTTCTAAAACTGTAATAAATAAATCAGTGTTACTTAATGAAGTTTTGACTTTTTCAATAATGTTCATAATTATTCATCCTTGAATAATGAAATAATACGTTCAAATTCATCATTATCTTTGAACTCAATTTCAATCTTACCTTTTTTATTTCGACCTTGTTTAATTGTTACAGAAGTTCCAAGACGCTTTTTAAGAATATTTTCCTGCTCTTCTATAAAAATATCCTTAGCCTTCGTTTTCTTGACCTCTTTCGGTTTCAGTAACTTCGCTACATATTCTTCTAATTCACGAACAGACATCTTTCTTTCAACTACTAAAGCACAAACCTCTTCCATAGCTTTTTTTGTTTTTAATGAAAGTAACGTTCGTGCATGAGCCGTACTTATGACACCTTGCTCAAGTTTATTTTTAATTTCTGTTGGTAACTTTAATAGTCGTAAACTATTTGCTATATACGATCTACTTTTCCCAAGTTTCTTAGCTAATTCCTCTTGAGTTAATGACATCTTATCCATCAGATTTTTATAACTTTCTGATTCTTCTAAAGCAGATAAATCTTCACGTTGTAGGTTTTCTAGTACAGCAAAGACCATCATTTCTTCATCTGTCATCTCTTTAATAATAGCTGGAATTTCTTTTCTATCTAGTAGTTCAAAAGCTCTATAACGACGCTCACCTGCTATAATGTAATACCCTTTTACAGCTTTTTTTACAATAATAGGTTGTAATAAACCATTTTTTTCGATAGATTCTTTTAATTCATTTAATTTTTCTTCATTAAAATAAGTACGTGGTTGATATGGATTCTTTTTGATCTCTTCAAGTGAAATTTCCACTATTTTATCATTATCCGTAACTATCTCAACATTTTCTGTAGCAAAAATAGCATCAAGTCCACGTCCTAAACCTTTACCTAATTTCTTAGCCACGTTCAATCACCTCTTTAGCTAATGATAAATATTGTTTTGCTCCATTAGAATTTTTCGCATATTCAATAATCGGTTCACCGAAACTTGGTGCTTCGCTTAAACGCACAGTTCTTGCGATAACTGTATCAAATGCTTTATCTTTGAAATGCTCTCTTACCTGCTCTGCTACTTGGTTAGATATATTTGTTCTACTGTCAGTCATAGTAAGTAATACCCCAAAAATATCCAACTTAGAGTTAAGATGCTTTCTTACTATATTAAATGTATTCATAAGCTGACTAAGCCCCTCTAAGGCGTAATATTCTGTCTGTACTGGGATAATTACACCATCAGCTGCAGTTAATGAATTTAATGTAATAAGCCCTAAAGATGGAGGACAATCGATTACTACATAATCATACTCCTCTTTAATTTCAAATATTGCATTTTTCATGCGTTGCTCTCTACTAATTGCTGAAACAAGCTCAACTTCTGCTCCCGCTAATGCAATACTAGACGGCACAATATCCAGATTTTCATAAGCTGTTTTAATTATTACATCATTAATATTAACTTCATCTACAAGGATATTATAAATTGATTGACTTATAGCTGCCTTATCTACGCCAACACCACTAGTTGCATTTGCCTGTGGATCCGTATCAATTAATAATACTTTCTTTTTAAGATGAGCTAACGAAGCCGCTAAATTAATTGAAGTAGTAGTTTTCCCTACTCCACCTTTTTGATTACATATCGCTAATATTTTCATCATTTACCTCTTTTTTGACAAAGCGCGGCACAGTAACTTTAATAACCACACTTTCCATAGTTTCTTCTTCTTCTTTGTTTAAATTTATATTATATTTCTCTTCCAATTTAGCTATCTCTTTTATAAGCTTAGCTATAATTTTTTGTCCATCATAATTTACAGTTGGATTAAATACTTTTGTATCTTTTTTAATTTTTAAATATGTATCAATTTTTTCTTCAGTTTGAGATACATTTAAATTTTGTGATAAAATTTGAATCAATAACTTCTCTTGTGCAGAAGGATCTAACTTAACCATTGCACGGCCATGACGTTCAGTAATTTTCTTAGTATTTATTGCATCAATAACCTTTTTACTTAATTTTAATAATCGTAGTTTATTAGCTACAGTCGCTTGAGTTTTCCCTAAAGACTTAGCAAGCTCGTCTTGAGTAAGTTTATTAATTCTAAGTAACTCTTGATATGCATGTGCCTCTTCAATTGGTGTTAATTCTTCTCTTTGAATATTCTCAATTAACGCAAGTGTCGCCATCTGTTCATCAGTTAATTCCTTGACAATAGCCTTAGTTGTAGCATATTGTAAATACTTAATAGCTCTTAAACGTCTTTCCCCAGCAATAAGTTCATAGAATCCGTTTCCCATATCTCGAACTGTAATAGATTGAAGTAAACCATTCTGCTTAATTGATTCAGCAAGTTCTTTGATTTTTTCTTCTGTAAATTCACGACGTGGCTGGTATTTATTTGGGACAATCTTCTCAACCAAAATCTCTCTAAGTACATCATCATCAGAAATTCCTACTTTTTCTGCTCTCTGTGTTAAATCATATAGCTTACTAAATGGTTTTACACTCTCTGTCATATTTTACCTCCTATTACTTTATATACACTAATACAATATCATACTTTAATATAATTGTCAAAAATATTTCCCGATATATACTATCAAATAAACCTTATAAAACAATACTTTAAAAGAATATTTCCGAAATAAAGTTGATATTATTTTAAAGACAATAAAAAAAAGTGTAATCATAAATGATTACACCTTGTACAGGGACGGCAGGAATCGAACCCACACCAAAGGTTTTGG
>CAUUCZ010000099.1:0-4245 GCA_963543895.1 uncultured Gemella sp.
GATGTTACAAAATCACTATTAAAATATAATGAATTTGTAGCTCAAGCAAAAGATACTAAGTTACTACTTAATGATTTAATAAATGTAACTAGAGATATTGTAGTATATAAAAATCTAAAAGATACTAAACATACGGCATATAATGTTGAGAAAATTGTTACAGAAATAGATAGTGTTAGTTTTGATTATTTCTATAAAATAATCGAGTACCTATCTCAAACAGAACAGCACATTAGATTTTCAACTGAATATATGAGTTATATGCAAATTTGTATAGTGAAAATATGTTCTAAAGAAGAAGGTGTCAATCAAAATAACGCAACTATTGGTAGTGGGCAAAACCTTATCGCTACTTCAAGAAACAATGAGTTAGAAAACAGGGTAAAAGCATTAGAAGATAAGTTGCACCAATTAAAAACAAAACTGAAAAATATTACGGAACTATCACAAACTAACAGTATCCAAAATACTGCAAATAGTAATGCTCTTCAAAATACTGGTGTTATTAATACACCAAAAGAGGAAATTAAAGAGGTAATAATAAAAGATAAAAGTAAGATAATCAAACTTATACAGGATTCAAATCCTAATCTTACTAATTACGCATCTAATGTATTTACAAAAATAATAAATGAGAGTTTAAATACAAATAATCCTGAAGTAACTACTATGAGAGAATTATTTAAATCATGTAAACTTATAGCATCTTCAAAAGTAGGTGGTTTATTAGTTTTTAATGAAATGGATAATATGGTTAAGATGGCTCCGAATTCTAAATATAAAAAGTATTTAGAGAGTTTATTTAAAAGATTCATTGGAGTCGACTATGAAATTTATACAATACAAGATCATCAATATGAAATACTAAAAGATGAACTAGACAATCCAGTACAAGAAGTACATGAAGAGAAAGAACAAGTCAAAGAAGAAAAATTAACAAAGATAGATGAATTATTTGGTGATATTATTATAGAAACTGAATAGAATGAAAAACATCTATGTAATAAAATGAAATAATTTGAAATGAATTTCAAATTATTGACAAGTTGTAAAATTTTAAATAGAATTATAATATAATTAGATATTAGGAGGAAATATTATGCGCGGAATGGGAAATATGCAACAAATGATGAGAAAGATGCAAAAAATGCAAAAAGATATGCTAGAGGCCCAAGAAGGATTAAAAGACCAAACAGTAGAAGGAACTGTATCAGGTGGTATGGTTACTGCTATTGCTAATGGTGATGGTAAAATTTTAGATATTAAAATTAAAGAGGAAGTAGTTGATCCAGAAGATATTGAAATGCTTCAAGATTTAGTGTTAACAGCAGTAAATGATGCATTAGAAAAATCAACTAAACTAAAAGAAGAAACATTAGGTAAATTTACAAACGGATTAAGTATCCCAGGTCTATAAGATGCAATATCCAAAACCAATTTTAGATTTAATAGAAAGTTATTCCTTATTACCAGGAATAGGGAAGAAGACAGCTGTAAGATTGGCATTTCACACTTTAAAAATGCATGATAATGATATTAAAAACTTTGCAGACAGTTTAGTAAATCTTAAAGAAAAATTAACTAATTGTGAAGTATGTGGAAGACTTAGTGAAGAACATGTATGTGATATTTGTTCAGATCCCGGTAGAGATAAGTCGACTATTTGCGTAGTTGCCAATGATAATGACTTAGTTGCCATGGAAAATATGCAACAATATAGGGGAGTGTATCACGTGCTTGATGGATTAATTTCACCGATGGATGGAATTGGTCCTTTAGATATCAACATAAAATCCCTTTTTGAACGAGCACAAGATGAAACAGTAAAAGAGATTATTCTTGCTACAAATTCATCTCCTGAAGGTGAAGGAACAGCAAGTTTTATTTCGAGATATTTAAAAAATACAGATATAAGAGTTACTAGAATAGCTCAAGGTATTTCTTTCGGTAGTGATATCGAATATGTAGATGAGGTTACTTTATCAAGGGCTATATCTGGTAGAATAGAATTATAATTTAGGAGGACATTCTATGTCACAAAAATCAGTTAACGCGATAAAAGTTTTAGGTGTTGATGCGATTAATAAAGCAAAATCAGGACACCCTGGAGTAGTAATGGGTGCTGCACCGATGGCTTACTCTTTATTTACTAAACATTTAAGAGTAAATCCTAAGAAAACAGATTGGATAAATAGAGATAGATTCGTATTATCAGCAGGACACGGATCAATGTTACTATACTCATTATTACACTTATCAGGATTTGAAGATGTATCATTAGAAGAAGTTAAAAACTTCCGTCAATGGGGTTCTAAAACACCAGGACACCCTGAGTTTGGCCACACTAAAGGTATTGATGCTACAACAGGACCTCTTGGTCAAGGTATCTCTACTGCAGTTGGTATGGCTTTAGCAGAAAGATATTTAGCAGACAAATATAATAAAGAAGGATATGATCTATTTGACCACTATACATATGTAATTTGTGGTGATGGAGATATCATGGAAGGTGTCGCTTCTGAAGCGTCAAGCTTTGCAGCAGTTCAAAAACTGAATAAACTTGTAGTATTATATGATTCAAATGATATTTGTTTAGACGGTGAAACTAAAGATGCATTTTCAGAAAATGTACGTGCTAGATACGAAGCATATGGATGGAATACAATTCTTGTTGAAGATGGTTCTGATGTTGAAGCGGTAAACGCTGCTATTGAACAAGCTAAAAAATCTGACAAACCAACATTAATCGAAGTTAAAACTATTATCGGAGCTGGTTCTCCAAATAGACAAGGAACTAATGGTGTTCACGGAGCTCCGTTAGGTGACGAAGAAACAGCATTATTCAGAAAAGAAATCGGTTGGGAAAACGAACCATTCGATATTCCTGCTGATGTATATGCTGATTTCAAAGCTAATGTTGCAGATCGTGGAGAAAACGAATATACTAAATGGGAAAAATTATATGCGGATTATAAAGCAGCATACCCTGAGTTAGCAAAAGAATTAGAAGAAGTTTTATCTCGTGAAGATATTAAACATCTGTCTAAAGAAAGTTTTTCATTCAAAAATGTAGGAGAGGCACAAGCAACTCGTAACTCTTCTCAAGATGCTATTAACAGTGTTGCTGCAGTATTACCAACATTCTTTGGAGGTTCAGCTGACCTTTCACACTCTAATATGACATTTATTAAAGGTGATAATTTACAAGATGACGCACACAGAACAGAACGTAATGTTCAATTCGGTGTACGTGAATTTGCAATGGCAACAGTGTTAAATGGATTAATGCTACATGGTGGTGTACGTGTATTTGGTGGTACATTCTTCGTATTCTCAGACTATCTAAAAGGTGCGTTAAGATTATCAGCATTACAAAACCTACCAGTAACATATGTATTCACACATGACAGTATTGCTGTAGGTGAAGATGGTCCAACTCACGAACCAATCGAACACTTAGCATCATTAAGAACAATACCGAACACTTATGTATTCAGACCAGCTGATGCAACTGAAACACAAGCGGCTTGGTACTTATCACAAAAAACTAACGATAGACCAACTTCAATTGTTCTAACTCGTCAAAACTTACCAATCTTAGAAAATTCTTCATTCGAAAAAGTTGCTAAAGGTGCATACGTTGTTTATGAAACAGCTGCAGACTTTGATACTATTTTAATCGCAACAGGATCAGAAGTAGCATTAGCAATTGATGTAGCACGTGAATTAGAAAAAGATGGTTCTAAAGTGCGTGTAGTAAGTATGCCATCAGTAGAGTTATTTGAAGAGCAATCTAAAGAATATAAAGAGGAATTACTACCATTAAATATCCGTCGTCGTGTATCATTAGAAATGGGTAACAGTGCTCTTTGGTACAAATATGTAGGTTTAGATGGTTTAGCTATCGGAATTGATAAATTTGGAGCATCTGCACCTGCAAATAAAGTAATCGAAGAATACGGATTTACAGTTGAAGCAGTTGTAGAGAAAATTAAAAATGAGCTATAGAGAGATTCGTCCAGGCGATATTATAAAGGTTAAAGTAACAGCTGTAAAACCATACGGAGCCTTTATAGAAACACGAGATAAAATGGTAGGATTAATTCATATTTCTGAAATTACAAATTGTTTTATTTTTGATATAAGTAGTTATATTAAACAAGATGAGATTTTAGAAGTGAAAGTATTATCAATAAAAGATAATAAAATTAATGCAACATTAAACTTTAAACAGAAAAAAGATAC
>CAUUCZ010000100.1:0-4231 GCA_963543895.1 uncultured Gemella sp.
AAAATCAACTAATAGCTTTTCTAGTGTAAGGGGCTGTTTTGTTACAGCCCCTTTTGCGTATAAATTTGTACATATATTTTAATATAATTAATTTAGTAATTTTAGATAATACTAAAATAATAGAATGTTTTACTATATTTTATGAAAATTAAATGAAATCATGTTATAATTGTAAAAATATTGTGAGAATGGAGTTAGTAAAAAATATATTATGGATTCAAAAATTAAGAAACAACAACTTTATCAAGGTCAATTTGATTCAATAACTCATAATGATCGATTAAATAGATTTAATAGTCAACAAGGTCATGGATTTGCTGCAGAACAAGGAAATGATTTATGGGATCGAATGATAGGAAATGAGGCAAAAATCTTAGGTGATGATAATGCTAAAAATGGAGCTGATAGATTAGTTAATGGTAAGCTAATTCAAACAAAGTATTGTCAAAATGCTCGAGCATCCATTGATGCAGGATTTAAAAATGGTCAATATAGGTATATTGATACAAATGGTAATCCAATGCAATTAGAAGTACCTAGTGATCAATATGAAGAAGCTGTTAAAATAATGGCTAAGAAAATAGAAGATGGTAAAGTTCCAAATTGTAATAATCCTAGCAAGGCAAAAGATTTAGTGCGGAAGGGAAACATAACATTAGAGCAAGCAACAAATTTAGCTAAGGCTGGTACAATTGAATCCTTAGCTTTTGATGCAATTAATGGTGTGGTAATTGGAACAAGTGCTGCCGGAATTTCTGCAACTATAACTTTTGCACGTGCATTATGGAATGGTGAAGAGCTTAATTCTGCTATTGATAATGCTGTATTTATAGGTATTCAGGCCGGAGGTAGCGCTTTTATAATATCTTTAGTTTCTGCGCAACTCACTAAAACTAATTTAAATACTTTATTATTAGAGCCTTCAATAGAACTGGTAAAAACTTTACCAAGTGTTGTAAGAACAAATTTATTAGCAACTATGAGAAATGGTGCACCTATATATGGAGCTGCAGCCAGCAATAATTTATCAAAATTATTACGTGGAAATTTAATTGTTTCTGCAGTTACATCACTAGTTTTATCAAGTCAGGATATTCTTAACTTTGTGACCGGTAAAATTTCAGGCAAACAATTATTTAAAGAAGTGACTACTATAGTTTCTGGTGTTGCTGGGACAACTGTTGGAGCAACAGGTACTACAGCATTAGCTGGTGCATTAGGGTTATCTTTAGGTCCAATTGGAGCTGCTGTAACATCTATTGTTGGAGGAATAATAGGTGGTGGTATGAGTACAGCTGTATCAAGAACTATATTAGACCGATTTATTGAGGATGATGCTATAGAACTAGTACGAATTATAAATAAACAATTCTCAATATTAGCATTTGATTATCTATTGAGTGAAGAAGAGGTTGAGTTAATTTTAGAAGTTTTAAGAGGATGTTTAATACAGAGTAAATTATTAGAAATGTTTACTGCAAAAAATAGGGAGTTATTTGCAGATGAACTTATACTTGAATGTATAAACTCTGTAATAATATGGAGAACAAAAGTTAGAGTGCCTAGCCAATTACAATTTGTAGATGGAGTAAGTAGGGTCATTACAGGACTAGAAAATAATACTTTCACTCTATCTAGTTCTTCTAATATTAATTCACAAGAAATTGCAAAAAGGTTATTAAATCATAATGTAAGTGATTTTGCTGCAAAAAAAGCATGGTACGTTACTAAACAGTTTAATTCTATTGGAGTCCAGGAAGAGATGATTCTATCTAAGATAAAAGAAGATGAACTTAAACATTCAAGAAATATTAATATGACACAAAAAAAATTACATGATAGTAAAGAAATTTTTAATACGTCAATAAATCGTATGACAGAAAAGTAAACTTGAATAAATAGGTAATTATAGTAATCTCCGGAGTAAATAAATGAATGAGTTAAATATTATTAATAGTGAAGCTGTTACAGTTGAAGATAAAGATTTCTTTAATAATCAAATAGATTTAATTATTAATCAACATAAGAATAATCGACAAACAATTAATCGTCTTGTTTTTGATAGTATGGCATTATTAACAGATGCAGCCAGTGATACGTTAGCAGGAAAAGGGTTCTTTAAACGTTTAATAGGATCATTTACCGGATCTAATAGAAAACTTGAAACAATCATTAGTCAGAATCGTAGTAAAGCACAGTATTTGGCACAACAAACTCTACAGAAATTAGCTGAACAGAATTTATTATCTTTTGATTTGATTGCTAGTGTAAATAATAAATTGAACTTTCATGTAGAACAATTAAATAGTGAAGTCGAAAACATTTATAATGGTTTAAATAAATTTATAACCATGTATAAAGGGCATTTGGTACAAATTGAATCGCGACTTGACACATTAGAACGAAATGTTAATTTATTGACATGGACTACCTCTATAGAGTATCAAACCTTTGAAGGAACTCCATATAATGAATTAGATGAATTAACTAAGATGATTTGTATTGTTCGTGATTTTTACGAAATAACTAAAGGTGTTTGGAGAACTAGTGATTTATTATTATTAAAGACAACTATTAGTTCTTTAAACCTATTACCTAATGATCAGATAAATTATATAGATACATTAATTTCTATACATGATAATCCTATTATTAGAGCCAAGTTATTAGGTAGTTTTGAAATAGGTATAAAAGAAGATTTTAGTGAATCTTTATTGGCTATGGATATTTTAAGAAAATTAAATTTACTAGAATCTGATGAAAAATATCAAATTGATTTGTGTAGAAAATATGTATCTGAAGAAGTTGATGAGCTTTCTTTGAGAAATGATTTGTTAAAAACATATTTCATGGGTACAAAAGGTATTAATGGAAATCAAAACATTAATCGATATGATTTTTTACTAGATTTATTGTATAACTTAAAATCAGCAGAAGATCAATTATTATTAGTAGATAATAGTAGTGGTGATAAATATACAATATACATAAATCAAGAAAATCAAAGAGAAGCAGTACATTTATACGAAGATGGAAAGAGAGCATTAGAAGAAAAAGATTATGATAGTGCTTATAAATTTTTCCAACAAAGCGTTGGTTTGGGGAATATAGATGCAATCTATGAATTAAGTGAGTGCTATTATTGGGGAAGAGGTATCGATATTAATTATGATAAAGCGGTATTTCTAATTAGGCTTGGTCTAGATAAGGAAAATAATAATTGTTTGTTTTTAATGGGGAGAGCTTTTAATGATGGTAATGGAGTTGATAAAGATATAGATAAAGCGAAAACTTACTATAGAAGAGCTATAGATGAGTGTTCTGATAAGAAAGTTATTGGTAAAGCACAAGGTAATTTAGCGAATATTCTTTGGGATGAAAGTTCTTTATCTGAAGATAAATCTGAAATTGTATTATTGTATGAATCATCAATGAACAATGGTAGTGCAATCTCTATGCAGAATTTGGGGAACCATTATTATGATGGATATAATATTAAATCTGATTATGAAAAAGCATATTATTATTTACGGCAAGCTGCGCAACATAAAAGGCCGGATGTTTACACACGATTAGGTTATATGTGTGAATATGGACAGGGAATTAAAAAAGACTATGAAATGGCAAAATATTGGTATGAAAAGGGGATTGAATTTAACTATAGTAGCTGTTTTAATAATTTAGGAAGTTTATATAAAGATGGGAAAGGTGTAGAACAAGATTATAAAAGAGCATTTGAATTATATAAGAAAGCTGCCAAATTAGAATCACATTATGGTATGTCTAATTTGGCATTTCTATACGAAAATGGTTATGGTGTTGATAGGGATATGACTAAGGCAATAGATTTATATAAACAAGCTGCTGAATTAGGTAATCAGTATGCTATTGATGCGGTAAAACGTTTAAATTTATAAGAGTTTTGAGAGTAGTGATTCTATGTGTTATAAGATATTAGATAATAAATTAGTTTACCAAAACAACATATTGATAGAAGATGATAAATATCTATTTGATAAGTATATAATATGTGGAAAAATTGGAAGTGGTAAAAATGGTGATATATTTTTACTTGAACACAATTTTTTTAAAAGTCGAAAATTGCAATAACAAGTTGAACATTGACAGTTGAATAGTCTGTTAGGCGACACAGGAATAAATCCGATCCAGTTCATTCTCGAAGAGATCATCCGGAGTACGGTAGCCCAGTAGTTTTCTTGGAAGGCTATTA
>CAUUCZ010000101.1:0-4133 GCA_963543895.1 uncultured Gemella sp.
GTTGAAACTGAAGTTCTAAACAACACTCCTGAACAAAAAGAAGAAAAATAATATAACGAGGATTTAAGATGAATCTACTATCACTAAATACTCTTCCTAATACAGGCGAAGCAGTTAAGAATTATGGTGCATACATCGGTATAATCATAATAATCGCCGTAATTTTCTTCCTAATCTGGAGAAAAAAGAATAATAAAGATGATTAAAAAACTCTAAGCTAGGTAAAACTAGCCTAGAGTTTTTAATATAAATTAAGATAGTGATTCGAAAATCGTATCGATTTTCAAATCACTATCTATTTTATTTTTACTATTTTAAATTATCTAATGCAGCTATTCTTTCTTTAACACTATCATATTGTTCTTGATATGTTACTTGTTTTTCTTTTTCTTTAGCTACAACCGCTTCTGGAGCAGAACCAACAAATTTTTCATTAGAAAGTTTTTTATTTACTCTATCTAATTCTTGTTGTAATTTTTCTAATTCTTTTCCTAGACGTTCTTTTTCTTTGTCTACATCTATTAAATCACTTAATGAAACATAGATTTCAGCACCTGGTAAGATACGGCTGATGTCAGTTTCGCTTGCTTCTACTTCACGTTCGATAATAAGTTCGCTGGGACGAGCAAATTTTTCTAAATACGCACTACCACTTAACAGTACTTCTTTTACGCTATCTTGTGAGTATTTAATCTTAATAGGAATCTCACGAGACATTGGTGCATTGACTTCACTACGAATATTACGAACTGCAGTAATTACATCTTGGATGAATTGCATATCTTCAGTTTCTTTTTCAAACACTAGACTTGCTTCAACTTTAGCAAATTCACTAGTTACAATACTATCTCCTGTGTGAGGAATGTGTTGCCAAATTTCTTCAGTTACGAATGGCATAAATGGATGTAACATTTTCAGAGAAGCATCAAGTACATATACTAAAATAGATTTAGTTGTTTTCTTCGCAGCTTCATCTTCACCATTTAATGAAATCTTAGCAATTTCAATATACCATGAACAGAATTCTTCCCATACAAAGTTGTAAAGAATACGGCTTGCTTCACCAAACTCATATTTTTCGAATAATCTTTCGAAGTCTTCAATAGTTTTAGCAAGTTTTGTTAAGATATATTTATCAGCTAATGTTTTTTCTCCAGTTAAATCAATATCACTGTATTCAAAACCTTCAAGGTTCATAATTACGAAACGAGAAGCATTCCAAATTTTATTGATATAGTTCCAACTTGCTTCGATTTTCTCAGTTGAGTAACGTAAGTCTTGACCTGGTGTTGAGTTAGTAGCTAAGAAGTAACGTAAGCTATCCGCACCATATTGTTCAATTACTTCCATTGGATCTACACCATTACCAAGTGATTTACTCATCTTACGACCTTGTTCATCACGTACTAAACCGTGGATTAAACAATCTTCAAATGGACGAGTTCCTGTAAATTCTAATCCTTGGAATACCATACGAGCAACCCAGAAGAAGATGATGTCGTATCCAGTTACTAGACAGCTATTTGGATAGTAACGTTTGAAATCTTCACTTTCTAAGTCTGGCCATCCTAATGTAGAGAATGGGAATAATGCTGAAGAGTACCAAGTATCAAGAACGTCTTCATCTTGAACATAGTTTTCAATATCTTTTGGTGGATTTACATCAACATAAACTTCACCAGTTTCCTTGTGATACCATGCTGGAATACGATGTCCCCACCATAATTGACGAGAAATACACCAGTCTTGGATATTTTCCATCCAAGTATTTAATGTATTTTCAAAACGAGGTGGATAGAAGTTAACTTTTCTATCTGCATCTTTTTGATTTTCTAAAACTTTATCAGCAAGAGGCTTCATGTCAACAAACCATTGTTTAGAAAGGTATGGTTCAACGACTGCACCACTACGCTCAGAGTGTCCTACTGAGTGAAGGTGTTTTTCAATCTTGAAGCATACTCCACTTTCTTGTAAATCAGCAATAAGAGCTTTACGACATTCAAAACGATCCATACCGTTATACTTATCAGCATGTTCATTCATAACAGCACCTTCATCCATAACGATGATACGCTCTAAGTTATGACGTTCACCTACTTCAAAGTCGTTTGGATCATGAGCAGGAGTTATTTTAACTACTCCACTTCCGAAATCTTTCTCTACATACTCATCTGCAATAACAGGAATTTCTTTATTTGTTACTGGTAAAAGAACTGTTTTACCAATATATTTTTGATATCTTTCATCTTCAGGATGAACAGCAACCGCTGTATCTCCGAATAGAGTTTCAGGACGAGTAGTTGCTACTTCTAGATAGTCTCCACTTCCATCAGCTAAGAAATATTTAAGGTGATAGAATGCACCTTCTACATCTTTGTGAATTACTTCGATATTAGATAATGCAGTTCTTTGAACTGGATCCCAGTTGATAATTTTCTCACCACGATAGATTGTACCATTGTTGTAGTGATCTACGAAAATTTTCGTTACTGCTTTGTTTAATCCTTCATCTAATGTAAATCTTTCTCTTGAATAGTCTAAACCTAATCCAAGTTTAGCCCATTGTGCACGAATATATCCAGCATATTCTTCTTTCCATTCCCATGCACGTTCTAAGAATTTTTCACGACCTAAGTCATAACGACTTAATCCTTCTTCACGCATTTTAGCTTCTACTTTAGCTTGAGTTGAAATACCAGCGTGGTCCATACCTGGAAGGTAAAGTACGTCAAATCCTTTAAGACGTTTGTAACGTGTTAACATATCTTGTAGAGTTGTATCCCAAGCATGCCCAATGTGTAATTTACCAGTTACGTTTGGTGGTGGAATTACGATTGTGTATGGATTCTTTTTACTTTTATTATCAGCTTTAAAAACTTCTTTTTCCAACCACCAGCTGTAGCGATTATTTTCTACTTCGGTCGGATTATATTTTGTAGACATTTCAGTCATGACTGTTCCTCCTAAATTTTTATTTTATTATTAATTTTTTTTACTTTTTCTAATTGTATTGGTGATAATTTTTCTAGATAAAAAAAAATAACCTCCATCCTTACATAAGGACGAAAGTTTCCGTGGTACCACCTTTATTCTAATTATATAAATTAGCACTTAATAAGATTAACGCTCTAACCACGTTTAAAGCTACTTACTTTCACTCTAAATGCTCACCGTCTACTTCAAAGTCCTGCCTAGGAGAAATCTCTCAACCACTGATTTCTTTTCTGTATCCTACGGTACGCAAGAACTTCTACTTATCGGCTCATCGCATATATTTTATAATTAAAATATGTTTAATATAATAACACACTTTTTTTCATATTGCAAGTGAAATAAAAATATTATTCCTAACTATAAACAAAAAAGTACTTCGATGAATAGAAATCTAATTCCATCATCGAAGTACTTTTTTAAATATTAATCTTCTTTTTTATTTTTCCATGCTGTGGCGTTATTTATTTTAATTGGTAAATTATCTAGATAGAACTCTGGATCTTTTCCTTGCTTATGTTGTTTCACGTAGTCTTTTAATACTACATAAACTACACCAGAAAGTCCGATAATCGCGATTAAGTTTAGTAAACTCATGATACCCATTGTTACATCCGCAAGCCCCCAAACTAAATCTAGGTTCATTACACTTCCTACGTATACAAAGATACATACAATAACACGATAAATATTTACAGCCCATTTTTTAGGAAGTAAGTATTGAATGTTTGTTTCTCCGTAGTAGTAGTTACCAATTACTGAACTATATCCGAATAAGAAAATAGCTACGATTAAGAAAATTGTTCCTATGCTTCCTACTTGTGAAGTTAAGGCAGCTTGTGTAAGTTGAATCCCTTGTAACTTACCAGCTCCATATTCAACACCAGGATATAATAAGATTAAGAATGCTGTTGCTGTACATACTAAACATGTGTCGAAGTAAACTCCTAGAGTTTGGATAAATCCTTGTTTAGCTGGGTGAGTACTATCAGCTGTAGCCGCTGCGTTAGGAGTTGATCCTAAACCAGCTTCGTTAGTGAACATACCACGTTTAATTCCTAAAAGTATTGATGTTCCCATACCGATTACTCCACCACCTACTTGTTCAAGACCAAATGCTGATTTCACGATTTGAGCAAGAA
>CAUUCZ010000102.1:0-4107 GCA_963543895.1 uncultured Gemella sp.
AAGAAACCATAGAATAATCCCGCTTGCATCTGACTAGTTGTATCTAAGCCTAATGAAGTACTTACAGCTTCAAATTCTACCCTTGGTAACTTAGCAGCTCTTGAATACAGAGCTTCCGCACTAATGTTCATACCTGGACAAATAATCCCTCCACGGTAATTCATATCTTCATCTATACAATCAAAAGTTGTCGCCGTTCCAAAGTCTACTACAATAGCAGGTAAATAAGAACTAACTTTCGCACCGACAATATCAACAACACGATCCGCTCCAAGTTTACTACTATATGGTTCAGGTACCTTTATTCCTGTATTAATTTCCGCTGAAACTACAACCGGCTCTTTTTCAAAATATTTTTTACTCAGTAGCTCTAGAGCAAACATCATCTTTGGAACAACACTTGAAATAACTACCCCATCAAAATCTTCAAACTTTATCCCTTTATCAATGAAGAAATTTCGAATAATAACATAAAGTTCGTCTTCAGTTTTAGTATTATCTGTAGCGATGCGCCAAGAATGAAGCATCTTATAATCACTTCCAAATACTCCAAGTACAATATTCGTATTTCCGACATCTAATGCAAAAATCATTTACAATCTCCTATGATTAACTTATTTTAAGAATGATTATATTATACCACAATTATTCTAATGCAAATAGTAAAATACAAATATATTATAGTCAATAAATTAAACTACTGACAAAACCAAAAAAGATTGTTGACTAATATACTAGCCAACAATCTTTTTATTATTATCTTCTTGATAACGACTCTCTATATTTAAGAGGTGTCATTTTCACTAGAGTTTTGAATATTCTAATAAAGTAACTTGTATCAAAGTATCCAATATAATCAGCTACTTCTGAAATTGAAAAATCAGTATTCGCCAATAAGTAACAAGCGTTAGAAATACGTTTATCGTGGATATAATCTACAATACTAATCCCCATATCTTTGTTAAAGATTGAAGATAAATAACTCTTATTAACACCTAGGTAATCACTCACGTTATCTAAGCTGATTTTCTCAGAAATACGATCATTAATGTATGCTATACAGTTACGAACTACAGCTTGTTTATCTTTGTATTTATTTCTATCTACAAGTAAACAGTAACTTCTAATAACATCTTCTGATAAATCATAGTTATCAAGTTTGTTTTTAATTTTAACCCATAATTCTTCAATTCCTAAGTAATCTTCATTATGTTGTTCTAAAGCATAGCGTAATAAATCATTCATATTATATGATTTTCTACGACGAACATTAACACCTTGTTCTATATGATTTTCTTCTACTCCATGATTTCTATTACGAAGATCAAACAACATATTTACACGAGAAATATTTCCATCTACTACAGCTTCTAGTATTTCACGTTTAAACTTAACTTCACTTTCTAAAATACCGTTTAAATACGTATTCTTTCTTGAAGATGCTCTTCTTACATTTTTGACACTAGAGTCTTCTATTAAGACTATCGCATCTAAGAAATCAACATTTTCATCTCCAACTAATAATTCAATTAAGTAGTTGAATTTTTTACGTGGTGTAATTGGTAATGAAAAATATACATCACAAATTAATTCATTAATACTTGCTCCATATTTAGTTAGCGATTCTTGGAATAATTTTGTTGGTATTAAGTACTCTAAAAATGGAGTAATTAAGTAGAACTCTTCTTCGTTTTCACTTGGAATAAATAAACAAGAAATCCCTAATCCACTTTGACATTTCACTAACTTACCAGCTGTTAATCCTTCTTTTACTTTTGGTAAATTTCTCTTAATAAATCTACTAAAAATACTACTTAACTGTTCTTCCCCTAGATTAAGTCGGATTTCTTCATCCGTATATTTATAAGTTAATACATCTCCATT
Source organism: uncultured Gemella sp. (assembly GCA_963543895.1). GTDB lineage: Bacteria > Bacillota > Bacilli > Staphylococcales > Gemellaceae > Gemella. The sequence continues at coordinate 1,885 of CAUUCZ010000102.1, forward strand.
TAAATCTAAAATATCCTTAATTCGCTCAATTTTCTTTAATGAACTTCTCATCTTACCTACCTCCTAACAACTTTTAATTTTAATCTATTGTAATATCACGTCTTGCATTTACAATGTATGAAATTGTAAAGAATACAACACTATATGCTACTAACATAATAATTAATGCATTTGCATTATCAAACTTAAATACTTCTTTTACCATGTGACGGCCTGCTTCACTTGCATAATATGAGCTAAATAATGGTACATCAAACATGTGATATTTCGCCCATGAGAATTTTGAAACTGCGAATATTGTTAAAGATTGAATTAATCCAGTTCCTAAAAGTGATAACATAACTAATACTAATGATAGAATTTGTGTTTTAAATACTACACAAACTAATACTACCATTGCTACAAAGAAGATATATACTGCTAAATCTGCTAAATTCGTAATAATTAATTGTTTAGCAACTGTTCTACCAAAATATCCTTCTTCAATAGTATCATTCAAGTGATTTAAACCTACTTTTCTCTCGAAAAATACATAGTATTTTGTTAAAAAGTCAAACACTGTTCCTACTACTAGGAATATAATATAGTTAATAAACGCTAAAACTATTTTCGCAGTTAGTATTGCAGAACGAGATTTTGGTCTTGTATATAAGAATTTAATTGTCCCTTTTGAATACTCTTGAGATAAATTGTTAGCTAACATAATTAGTGAGAATACCAAAGCAAGCGCAGCAGAAACCACTGTTATTCCGCTTAATATTTTCACAGCATCAATACCATCTTCAAACTGTCTTTTTGCAAAATAACTATTTAATAAAATAATCCCAAATGATAGTAAGAAGTATAACCATGTAGTTTTCTTTTTATAATCTTTTATAAACTCATTTATTAGTAATTTCATTATTTTCTCTCCCCTCCTGTAATTTGTAGGAATCGATCCTCTAATGATGTATGTAGTTCACGAATTGTATCTAATTCTACATTGTTATTAACTAGATATGTAATAATACGAGCTTTCTCTTCACGATCAAGATTTTCAAATACAAATCCGTCGTTAGTTAACTCATATCTAACACCTAATTCTCTCACTAATATTTCTGTTTTTTCTACATCATGTGTTTTTATTAATGTTTTAATAATTTCATCTGCTACTAGGTTTTCTAGTTTATCATCTGCAATAATTTTACCTTTTTCGATTACGATAACTCTATCACAAACTTTTTCGATTTCATCTAGTAAGTGCGATGAAATCAAGATTGATACTCCAGTTGCTGCGATTTCTTTAAGTTTGTTACGGAAATCTTGGACTCCTTGTGGATCTAAACCATTTACAGGTTCATCAAGAATTAGTACCTTAGGATCATTAAGTAATGCTTGCGCTAATCCTAAACGTTGACGCATACCTAGAGAATAAGTTTTAACTTTCTTTCTAATAACCTTTTTTAGTCCAACGAATTCCACTAACTCTTTCATACGTGCTCTTGTGACTTTTTTACCACAAACACGAGCAATTTGTTTTAAGTTAGACCATCCAGACATATAGTTATAAAACTCAGGTGTTTCAATCATCGCTCCAACTTCTTTAAGCATAGCCGTTTTACCTAAACCTAAAGGTTTCTCAAAGCAATAAACATCTCCTTTAGTCGTTTTAGTTAATCCTACCATCATTCTCATTATAGTAGTCTTACCACTTCCATTTGGCCCCAGTAGTCCGATAATTTCACCTTCGCGCATGTCAAAAGTGATATCCTCAACTATTGTTTTTAATCCGATACGCTTTTTAAGTCCTAAAACCTCTAATACAACTGGACTTTCTTCCACTTCTTCTTTTTTAACTTCTTTTGCTTGTTCATTCTCAATTGCATGAACTAACTCATTTCTATCTAATACAACTGTTTCTGCATGAACATCTGTCTCTTCCGTAACAGTAGGCATAATTACCGTCTCTTCTAATTTCTCCTGTCCGTCATGCGCTTTTCTAGTATAAGTAGATGAGTTTTCTATATCTACCTGTTTTCTAATCTTTTCTAGTAAACTTGAGTAATCATCTGATTTTTTACTATTTTTTCCCAATTCATCATTACTTAATATATCTTTATTTTTTTCTGAATTTGTCATTATTTGTAGAAGATTCCTTTCTTATAAATTTTCTTTTATATTATATCATATTTATACTATTATTTCCATTAAATAATGAATAATTATTTTTTATTTTACTACTTT
>CAUUCZ010000103.1:0-4103 GCA_963543895.1 uncultured Gemella sp.
GAAAATTCACCTTTTCTGACGAATTCTTTTAATACGGTCGTAGATATTTTCTCCTCATCTATTTTTTGTTTTTCTTGAACCATTACTTCTATACCACTTTCTTTTATCAGATCTGGTGTTCCTAGTCCTTTAAAACCAAATCTATAGTCAAATCCACAAAAAACCATCTCTACATTTAATTTTTTCAGGATGTTATTAATAAATTCTTCAGCTGATAAATTTTGTAATTTTTCATTGAATTCTAAATAATATACCTCATCTACACCTAGATTCGTTAGCAACTCATTTTTTTTATTAATTGGTGTTAGAGATTCCTCACTAGTTTTTCCAAAATATTCCTTTGGACTCTTATCTAATGTAATTACTGCAGATTTATATCCTTTTTCTGCAGCCTCTACAGCAGACCCTATTATTTTTTGATGAGCTTTATGAATACCATCAAAAAAACCTAATGCTGCAACTCTCTTTTTATTTTCTTCCTTAATCTCACTTATATCTGAAATATTAAATATTTCCATCTTCATCTACCTACTCTATTATTTTTGGAAATGTCGTTTTTACTGATAATAATTCATCTTCTTTATCTTTTAGGTGATAAATTGCAATTGCCTCATTCTCATATGTAAAAACTATTCCATCTGTAAAATCATAATCTGGAAATTGATTTTTTCTAAATCTCAAACCATTCATTACTTGTTTCGCTCTAAACTTCGGTATTTCAACAAATTGAAACTCCTCAAGAGCATATTCTTTTCTTAAAAGACTTTGTTCCAAACTTCCTTCTTGAACTATTTGTTCGACTTCTGATAATTTTAAACATTTTTCTAATGTTATTTCACCGCTTCTAGTTCTGGTTAACTTACTCATCGTACTAGGTACGTTTAATTTTTCACCAATACTTGTGGCTATAGTTCGAACATATGTTCCTTTACCACAGCTTATATCAATTGAAAAATAAAATCTGTCATCTTTATAATATTCACTATTTTCTATAAAAGTAATATCGTATATATTAACTTTTCTCGTTGGAATTTCTACATCAAATTGACCTTTTCTAGCGTACTCATATAGTTTTCTACCATTAACTTTAATTGCAGAATATATCGGTGGAGTCTGTTCTATTTCTCCAATCATAGATGATAAAATGTCTTTTATCTCTTCAATGTTAATATTACTAACTTTACAATGATCTACTATTTCACCTGTAAGATCTTCAGTTGTAGTCTTAAGACCTAGGCAAACTTCTGCTCTATAGCTTTTCCCTAAATCCATAGCATAATCACTTACTTTTGTAGCTCCACCAAGCAACAGTAATAATACTCCATCAACTTCGGGATCTAGTGTACCCGAGTGCCCAATTTTTTTCATTTGAAGAATTTTTCTTGCTTTAAAAACAACATCGTGACTTGTAATTCCGCGTTCTTTGTAAATTGGTAAAATACCTTCAAACATTATTTCTTATCCTCTTTTTTCAAACAATCCGGGCATAAACCATAAACCTCAAATTTATGACCATCGATTTGATAACCTTTCAACTCATCAATTTCTAAATCGTCACATACGTGTACATGAATAATCTTAGCCTTTCCGCACCCTAAGCATATATGGTGGTGATGGTGGTGATCAGTTTCTAAACATCCTATTTTAAAATATTTTTCACCTTTTATTTCAGTCGTTTCTAAAATCCCTAATTCTTCATAAGTACTTAGATTTCTATAGATTGTATCAAAACTTAGTCCAGGATACATCTTACCAAGAGTTTCAGAGACATACTTTGCATTTATATATCTATCCTCATTTACTAATAGCTCAACCATAGCTTTTCTCTTCTCAGTATATTTATATCCTTTTTCTTTTAAAAGTTTCATTATCTTATCAACTTTTTCTTCTGATATTTTCATAGGTAACCTCCTGTACTAACTATTTTTTAAAGTCTACAAACGTCTTATTTCTTAGCATTGCAATCTCATCTTTATAGGGTGCAATATCTTTCTTTTCTCCATACCAAGGTGTTTCTAAAATTTTAGGAATATTAGCAAACTCATCTAAGTGTACAATCCTATTAATTGCGTCAAATCCAATACCACCATATCCGATATTTTCATGACGATCTTTATGTGCACCTAATGTATTTTTACTGTCATTAATATGTAGAACTTGAATTCTATCTAATCCTACTATCTTATCAAACTCAGTAAGCACCCCATCTAAATCATTGACTATATCATAACCACCTTCAAAAACATGACAAGTATCAAATGTAACAGTTAATTTCTCATTTAATGTAACTCCATCAATAATTTGAGCAATTTCATCAAATGTTCTTCCACATTCACTACCTTTTCCTGCCATTACTTCTAGAGCGATATTAGGTTTCATATCTTTTGTTAAAACTTCATTTAATCCTTTAACAATACTTGCTATACCTACATCAGCTCCTGCCTTAACGTGTGATCCTGGATGTAGAACGATATTTTTAGCACCAATTTTTTCAGTTCTTTCGATTTCTAGCCTTAGAAAATCAACTGCTAGTTGGTAAATATCTGGTTTAATAGTGTTTGCTAAATTAATGATATAAGGTGCATGTACTACAATATCACTTATATTTTTTTCTTTCATTAGCTTATGAGCTTCTTCGATACGTAGTTCATATATCGGTTTTCTTCTAGTATTTTGAGGAGCTCCAGTATAAATCATAAATGTATCACTGTTATAACTAGCTGCTTCTTTTACAGAACCAAGCATCATTTCTTTTCCAGACATTGACACATGTGATCCAATTTTCAAGTTTTTCATTATTTACCTCTATTCGCTTTATTGCTACGTTTAGCAAATTTTCTTCTTTCTTTTTGTTTAAGTTTATCCATTTTATATTTATATTTTTTCTTATAACCTGGTTTGACTTTTTTAGAAACTTTTACTTTTGATTTTAATTTCTCAGTTAAGTTATGATCAGCTACGACTTTCTTTCTACTTTGACGTTTATTTCTGTCTTTAGCTTCAACAAATTCACCATTTCTAATATCTTGGTGATTAAATTCAATTCCACGTTTTTCTAAATCTTGTAATTTTTCTTCATCTTTATTGTTGTAAATTGTAATACAGTCTCCGCTTAATCCTGCACGTCCAGTACGTCCTGCTCTATGGATAAAGAAATCTAAATCATTAGGAATATTGAAGTTAATTACATGACTCACTCCTTCAATGTCAATTCCACGACTCATTAAATCACTAGCTACAACATAAGTGAAATCTAAGTTATTAATTCTTCTTTGCATTTGTTTACGTTCACGTGGCGTTAAATCTCCGTGTAGAACACCTACATTTAATCCTTTTGAAATAAGATAGCTGCTAACTTCTTCAACTTCAGTTTTCTTATTAGCAAAGATAAGTGCTAAATAAGGATTAATAACTGTAGTAATTTCGTGTAATTTTTCTAAACGTGATGAACTTTTCTCTGGAATTAAAATATATTCAATTTTTCCAAATTTTGCATTATCAACTTCGATATACTGTGCATTTTTCAGATATTTTTTTAAGAAGTGATTCATTTGTGTTGGTATTGTTGCTGAGAATACTAAAAATTGGCAATTTTCCGCTGCTCTTTTAGAAATTTTATCAACATCTTCCATGAATCCTAAGTCGATCATCATATCACATTCATCAATAACAAGACTCTCAACTTCTTTAATAGCTAAGGCACTTGATTTATCTAATTCTAATACACGTGTTGGTGTACCTATAATAATATGTGGAGCATTAGATACTCTTTCAATATCTCTATTTAAATCTTGTCCACCTATACATAGTGTAATTTTAATATCTTCTTCACTAAAGCTAGCTATGTGTAACGCCATGTCATATAATTGTCTAGATAGCTCTCTTGTTGGTGCTAAAATTATGCTTTGTGTTTTTTTCTTAGTTACATCTAATTTACTAAAAATTGGTAGTAGGAAAGAGTGACTTTTCCCACTTCCCGTTTGTGATTTTGCAACTATATTTTTCCCCTTTAATACTGGTGAGAATACTCTCTCTTGAATTTTTGTAGGATTATCGAATCCTAAATCTATTACTGCCTTATTTACAAATTCATTAAATTTATA
>CAUUCZ010000104.1:0-4081 GCA_963543895.1 uncultured Gemella sp.
CTCCTTTATGAGTTAAATATTTTATTGATTTGAAGAGTTTTCTGTTATATAATGTAATTAAAGTATTAATCATCTATTATTACTTTGTCTTTTAATAACAGGTTTCTTGTAGATGTATATAACATATTTAGTTATCTTAAGCAAATAAATTTTTTATTGTAAGGTGTAAAAAAATGGAATTAAGAAGAAAGACCTTAAAATTAATGGGTTCTCATATAGATATTCTTATTTTTGATAGCGTTGATGCTGAAACTATTTTAGATGATGCTGTAGAAATGTTGAAGATGTATGAACATAGATTTAGTGCAAATGACGACAGTTCTGAATTAATGGAAGTTAATCATAATGCAGGTATCAAAGCAATCAAAGTCCATCCGGATTTATTTGATTTGATAAAAATAGGGAAAAACCATAGTTGTGCTCCTAATAGCTTTTTAAATATTGCTATTGGTCCAATTGTACAGACATGGAGAATAGGGTTTAAAGATGTAAAAGTTCCTACTAAACAAGAAATTGATAATTTATTAGAAATAACTGATCCTAATCAAATAATTTTAAATGAAGAAGAGCAATCTGTCTATCTTGCAAGAAAGGGTATGGCTATTAATTTAGGTGCTTTAGCAAAAGGATATATTGCTGATCTTATGATTGAATATTTGAAGAAAAGAGGCGTAGATGCTGGGTTAATTAATTTAGGTGGTAATGTATTAACTTTTGGTGATGCCAAGCATAACCAAGATTTAATGTGGCGCATAGGTATACAGAATCCAGTGGAGTCAAGAGGAAATCATTTATTTACTATAGGGATAAAAAATCAATCGGTAGTAACATCAGGAATATATGAAAGAAATCACATAGAAAATGGTAAAACATATCATCATATATTAAATCCGAAAACTGGTTATCCCGTTGAAACAAATGTAGCAGGGTTATCGATAATCTCTAGAAAGTCAGTAGATGGAGAAATCTGGACTACAAGATTGTTTGGAAAAGATATCAAAGATATTTTAGAAGAAGTGAACAACTTACCTGATATAGAGTGTGTTGTTGTAACTACTGAAGGTAAAGTCTATTATACAAGCGGAGTGCTAGATAAAATAATATGTTAGATAAAAATATCTTGAAGAATACTGAATATACTATTAATTTAAGGAGGCTCTATTAAAGTGGCTGAAGTAAAAAACAAAAAAAATGTTAAAAAAACAAGACAAGAAAATCTAGATACAAATAATGTAGATAGTACAAAAAAAGAGAGAGGAAACAAAAACATGGTAAAATTAATTGGTCTAGTTGGTACAAACTCTAAAAAATCTACAAACCGCCAACTTTTACAATATATTCAAAAACATTTTGCAGGTAAAGCTGACATCGAATTAGTTGAAATTAAAGATCTTCCTTTATTCAACAAACCAGCTAATAAAGAATTACCTGAAGGAGTTAAAAAAATTGCAGCTAAAATTGAAGCAGCTGACGGTGTTATCATCAGTTCACCTGAGTATGACCATGCAGTACCTGCATCATTAATGAGTGCAATTGCTTGGTTATCTTATGGAATTCACCCATTACTTGACAAACCAGTAATGTTAACAGGAGCTTCATACGGAACATTAGGATCATCTCGTGCACAAGCTCACCTTCGTCAAATGATGGATTCACCAGAAGTTAAAGCACGTGTAATGCCAAGTTCTGAGTTCTTATTAGGACATTCTTTACAAGCTTTCGACGAAGTTGGAGATATCTCTAACCCAGAAACAGTTGCTAAATTAGATAGTTTATTTGCTGATTTCTTATTATTCATCAAAATTACTGAAAAATTAATTAATGCACATAAATTAGCTGAAAAAGAAATTGAAAACTTCTCTTGGGAAGATTTAAAATAGGATAGGAGTGTAGACACATGAAATTAGTAGGAATCGTAGGTTCAAACGCGGAAGTTTCTTATAACCGCAAATTAATGGAATTTATTGCAAAAGAATATAAAGATTTATTCACTTTAGAATTATTAGACATTACTAACTTACCAATGTTTAACCAAGATGAAGATCATTCAAGAGAAAACAAAGATTTATTAGTAATGAACCGTAAAATTTTACAAGCTGATGGTGTTATTATCGCTACACCTGAGCACAACCATACAATTACAGCTTCTCTTAAGAGTGCTTTAGAGTGGTTATCATTTGAATTACACCCACTTGAAAATAAACCAGTAATGGTACTTGGTGCTTCTTACTATGATCAAGGATCATCTCGTGCTCAATTACACTTACGTCAAATCTTAGACGCACCAGGTGTTAACGCAATCGTATTCCCTGGTAACGAGTTCCTTTTAGGAAAAGCTAAAGAAGCTTTCGATGCTGAAGGTAACTTAATAGATGATCGTACAGTAGGTTACTTACGTACATGTTTAACTAAATTCGTTAAATTTGCTACAGTAGCGCAATCATTAGCAGAAAGAAAACCAACACCGCCAGAAGACTTAACAGCTAGTGGAAAATGTGATACAACAATTGAAGGTGTTGATGGAAATGCTGATGACTGGTATGAAAAAGCAGCTGAAAAAGTTAACGCTGTATCTGGAGATACATATGTTAAACTTGATCGTGGTATCTTAACAGTAGACCAACTTAACTACTTCTTAAACTCTATGCCAATGGAATTAACTTATGCAGACAGCAATAACCAATTCTTATACTACAACTACCACAAAGAAGATTACGAAATGCTTGCAAAACGTCGTCCAGTACAAGTTGGATGTTCATTAGCAAATGTTCACCCAGAGCACCCAGAGAGAATACATAAGAGTGTAAACTGGTTAGTAGGATTACTACGTTCAGGACAAATTGATGTATTCCGTACACACGTTCCAACTCACGGACCAGATAAATATGTTGTGCACAACTACCAAGCTATGTACGACAAAAATGGTAAATACGCAGGTATCAACGAGTACATCTTAGACTTTAAACCAATCGTAGATTGGTACTTAAAACAAACAGGTCAATCATTAGTTAAAAATGGAGTACCTGTAGGTCACGGATATGCAGCAGCACCAGCTCCTGCAGCGGCAGATGCAACAAGTGGAGCTTCTGATGCAGGTCATGGTGGAGCAGCACCAGCAGCGCCAGCACCAGCAGCAGATGCAACAAGCGGAGCTTCAGCATAATAAAATTGAAAACAAATGATAAAAAGGCTTAAGTAATATTCTTAAGTCTTTTTTATTTTTAGAGCAAATTTAGAGAATATTAGGAAATATTAAGTTATAATATAAAATAAATACACATTAGTGTAAAATAATATTTACTTAATACGGAGAGTATTGTATGAATAAAAATAATGTATTATCTAAATTATTTCATAGGTATTTTATTGTTGCTTTAAATGGAATGGCCTTAGGGTTGTTCTGTACTCTAATTATTGGATTGATTATTAAGCAGATTGCTATAAACTTGAGTGGGAGTTTATCGAGTTTCTTACTTGTTATAGCGAGTATCGCAATGGCATTAACAGGTCCAGTAATTGGAATAGGTGTTGCACATGCGCTTAAAGCGCCTAAGTTAGTGATCTTAGCATCAGGTGTAGTAGGATTTTTAGGTGCGTTTGGATCAAATCTGGGTACTAATAATTTGCTGGATCAAGGTAAATTGATAATTAGTGGTTCTGGTGATCCGTTAGGAGCTTTTATAGCTGTAGTTATAGCTGCGGAAATAGGTAGATTTATTTCTGGGAAAACTAAAATAGATATTATTATTACTCCATTTGTCACAATAATCATTGGAGGAATAATTTCCTATTTAACAGGACCATATTTAATAAAAGGGATGAAAATTCTTGGTACATTTATAAGAGAAGCAACTGAATTACAGCCGTTTATTATGGGAGTAGTTGTTTCAGTTGTTATGGGAATAATTTTAACATTACCTATAAGTTCTGCAGCGTTGTCTATCATCTTGGGGTTGTCTGGAATAGCGGCAGGTGCATCTACTGTGGGATGTGCAGCTCAAATGGTTGGCTTTGCAGTAATAAGTTTTAAAGCTAATCGTTGGAATGGATTACTTGCTCAAGGTTTGGGGACGTCTATGTT
>CAUUCZ010000105.1:0-4057 GCA_963543895.1 uncultured Gemella sp.
TTTGTACAGTAATATTAATAATCTTGAATTTCTGGTTAATAATATCAACATTCATTTAACATAATAGGAGTGACTCAAAAATCACGATTTCCAAAGAAATCGAGTTTATAGAGTCACTCCTTATTTTCATTTTTTAAGATTTACATCTTAATTTCACACTTACTATGCTTTATTTACAACAAAAAAGACAGCTCTTTCGAACTGCCTTTTTTTATTTTTAATGAAATTATTTAACAGGTAATACTGCTCCATTCCATTTTTCTTTAATGAATTTTTGAGTGTCTTCAGATTTTAAAGCTGCAACAAGTTTTTTAACAACAAGTTTATCTTTATCACCTTCACGAACTACAACAATATTCGCATATGGGTTGTCATCTGTAGCTTTTTCTACTAATACAGGCTCAGTTGCTGCGTTTAATCCTGCATCAACAGCGAAGTTAGCGTTGATTGAAACTAGGTCACCTTCACCATTTTGGTAGAATTTAACCATTAAAGCTGGATCATTTTCGTAGCTGAATTGTAATTTTTTAGGGTTTTCAGCGATATCATCGAAAGTAGCTGTTACTGGATCTACACCATCTTTAACTTTTACTAATCCTTCAGAAGCTAATAATTTAATTACGCGTCCCCATTCAGATTTGTTGTTACTTACTAATACTTTAGCACCTTCTTTAAGGTCTTTAACGTTTTTAACTTTTTTAGAGTATAATCCGATTGGCTCTAAGTGAATTGCACCAGCGTCTTCAATTTTGTATCCATTTTCTTTAATAGCATTTTTTAAGAATGGTACGTGTTGGAAGTAGTTAATGTCGATTTCTTTATCGTTTAACGTTTTGTTTGGTACATAGTAGTCTTGGTATGTAACGATATCTAATTTGATTCCTTCTTTTTCAAGTTGTGGAGCAACGTGCTCTAATAATACAGCGTGAGGTACGTTAGTAGCTCCAACTTTTACAGTTACAGGTTTGCTAGGATCTAGTTTATCAACATCGATACCTTTTTTCTCAGTTTTTGATGCACTTGAGCATCCAATTAATACGATTCCAAGTATGAAACTTGTTACTAAAAATAATAATTTCTTCATTATAAAATTTTCTCCTTTTGATTTTATTATTAATTTTTGGTTTTTGTGAATTTTATGTAAAAAAAATCACCCTTACTCTCCTATGAGAATAAGGGCGAAAACTAATTTCACGGTACCACCTTACTTTTTCGTAAACTACGAACTTTACCACTACATCGACTATGTATCTAGAATATATCCGAGATAGTGTGCGTTTATAACGTAACGCCTACGAAAAAAGCTTGTGTTTAAAACTCACTTTTTTTACCATTCAAACCATTTTCCTCTATCATCTGCATTGTGTGCTTTCACCTACTCACACTCTCTGTAAAAGTTCCTATAAAGTACTTATTTGAATATCGGTAATTTTTAACTTGACTATATATTATCATTAGCAAATAAAATTGTCAACACTTTTTTTGAATTTTTTTAAAAAGTTTTTTGAAAATTCATGAATATTTACTTTTTCATTTACATAAAATCCTATCTCTTCTAAAAAATCACTAGTTAAGATTATTATTTTTTAGCCATTTTTCTATTGTTTCCACAGTTTTATCTCTATATTTCGGAGCTTCATACATATGGTCTGATCCTTCTATAATACTTAACGTCGAATTTTTATATTTTTTTGCTGTTACTTTTGCTATATTTGGATGTACCATTTTATCTTCGCTACCAGTTATTACTAATACAGGCTCAGTTACTATATCAAAATCAATATATGCACCTTTTTCTTTATCTAAAAATGGTAATGCCATTTGGAAATAAGTAAAACCTGATTCCGGAACTAATTTAGAAAATTCTCTCTCCTTATCAGCTTCGTCTTGATTATTCATACAATAATCATAGAAGGCATGCTTATAAGGTGGCATAGATTTTTTCCAGAATCCCCAACGTAGAAAATGTTTATAGAAACAAATTACCATACTTGGATAAAAGGCGAAAATTCCTGCTGCAGGTGCAGTTCCCATTAAAATAAGACCCTTAGTCTTCGTTCTCATAGCAACTTTCTGAGCAAGAAGTCCCCCTAACGAGTGGCCCAATACGATTGGATCTTCATCTAATGTTTCTATCAAATCTACAATATCATCCGTAAACTCATCTAAGCTAACATCTGCCACCTTTTTTTCTACTTCTTCATAAGGCAAATCATGATATCTTAAAGTTGGAGTATATACATTTAATCCTAATTTTTCTAATTCATTAACAAATTCTCCCCAAACACTTCCGTCACACCATGTACCATGTATCAATACTATATTTGTCATAAAAATTCCTCCTGCTTTTATTTTAGCAATCTTTTTTTCACACTAATTATATAACTTATGCTCATATTTATCAATTGATAATAAAAAGTAGAACAAAAAATTAATTTAACTCTTTGTTCTACTATTATTATCATGCCTTAAAAATTATCAAGGAATGATTAAACTTTGGAGGCTAATTTTAGAATTGTTCGATCATTTCACGAACAGTTTTTTCAATATTATCTGAATATGAGATTGCTGATATTATAGACACACCATCAACATTTGTTTTCATAACATCTTTAATATGTTGTGTTTGAATACCACCGATTGCCACTAATGGCATTTGTGGTAAAAATCTTCTCATTAATTCTAGTCCTTCATAACCTATAGCACCACCAGCATCGTCTTTCGATTGTGTGACATATACAGGTCCAACACCAACATAATCTACATATTCAACTTTGGATTGTTTAAATTCTTCTTCATTTCCTATAGAAAGACCTATTATTTTATTAGGCATTATTTTTCTAATTTCATCAACACCAAGGTCATCCTGTCCTACATGTACTCCGTCAGCATCTATTTCTAATGCTAACTCTATATCATCATTAACAATAAATGGAACATTGTATTTTTTACAAAGATCTTGTAGTTTTATTGCTAATTCTACTTTTTCTTTACCTTCTAAGGCTCCTTCACCTTTTTCACGAAATTGAAATAAAGTTATTCCACCTTTTAAAGCATCTTCAACTACTGTATATAAATCCTTACCTAAGCAAGTAGTAGTTCCACAAATAAAATATAATTTTAATAGTTCTTTATTAAACATAATTATTTCACCTTTTTAAATGCTTTTATATCTTGATCTGTAATTTCATATAATGCATTAATAAATTCAACTTTAAATGTTCCTGGTAAATGTCCATTAGGACGTTTTTCTGCCATTTCCCCGGCAATATTATATGCTAGCATAGCTGTTTCTAGTGATTTTAATTCTTCACCTTTCTCTAATCCAATAAAGCTTGCTAATACAGCTCCTAATAAACATCCTGTTCCAATAACTTTAGGCATCATTGCACTTCCGTTATTTATAGTTATTACTTCTCCATTAACTGCAATAGCGTCCACTTCCCCAGTTACTACTATTGGAATATTAAACTTAGCATTTGCTGCTAAGGCAATTTCATCAATATTATCTACTCCAGCACTATCCACTCCCTTAGAAGCTACATTTATACCAACTAATGATGCAATCTCGCCAGCATTTCCTCTTATGGCTGCTAGTTTGTAATTGTTAATTAAATCATCTGATACCTTTTTTCTATAAGCTCCCGCTCCACATGCTACAGGATCTAACACTGCTGGTACATTATATTTTTCAGCTATTTTAAGAGCCTCTTGGTATAACTTCCAAGTATCATCTGTTAGTGTACCAATATTAATTAATAATCCTCCAGCATATTTTAATAAATCTTCCAAGTCTTTTGGGTACTCACTCATTGCTGGTGATGCCCCTAGTGCTACTAAGCCATTTGCTGTAAAATTCTTAACTACGTCATTAGTTATACAAATCACTAATGGTGCTTTCTCTTTTAATAATTTTAAACTTGTCATATTTATAAATCTCCTTTAAATGCAATATGATTTACAGGTCCATTCCCATGACCTAACTCTGGTGTATATTTTATTGCTGCTGTAATAAATTTTTTCCCTATATCTACAGCTTCAATTATACTTTTACCTT
>CAUUCZ010000106.1:0-4039 GCA_963543895.1 uncultured Gemella sp.
ATTTCATTAAAAGATAAAGTAAGATATATTTACTACACAACTTATATAACTTTATTCTTTGGGGGAATAATAACTTTTGTATTAGATTATATTTATCGCAAAGTTAGTCCTATCGAATACATATATGCAATAATAGTCGTTATAGCATTTTCAAATTTTGCTATAATTCAAATGATTAAGACCAAAAAAACACTAATATACTTCTTTATATATGATATTATTATTTATCAATTTATAGTAGGAATCTTTCGATTTTCATTAGTGCTAAATTTTAGTGGGTATATAGGTCCAAAATATGATAATACGCAATTTAGTTTAATAAAATTAGCACTATTAATAGTAATCACATTGTTATATTACTTTGTTAGCGTAAATATTTTATTAGCTCATAATAGAGAAAATAAACGAGTAGATAAAAAGTATAAAGGAAAACTTGCTTTAATACTGTTCCTTTTAATAATTACAAGTGGCTTAAAAATTTATACATATGAGGCTAATATGTTTTTTGAAGGAATTAAAGAAGGAACTAAAGATGCAACTAGAGTTGAATTAATAAATACTTATAATGAAACCAAGTAAGGTTAAGCAAGCATAAATCGAAAACAAAAAGAATATAAGAAAGCTAGTGACTTAGTACAGAAAATAGTGTTAGTCATAGCTTTTTTATGTTGTAGCAAGGTGGAGAGGGTATAAAAAAGAAGACTTGGTTAACCAAATCTTCTTTTTATTAATAATTCTTATTTGAATTCTGCTGTGTTAACGCGAACTCCAGGACCCATAGTTGTAGTTACAGCTACAGATTTGAAGTAAGTTCCTTTAGCAGCAGCTGGTTTAGCTTTAGCTAAAGCGTCTTGAACAGCGTTGAAGTTTTCAACTAAGTCTTCAGTTGAGAATGAAACTTTACCGATTGGAGTGTGAACAACACCAGCTTTTTCAGCACGGTATTCAACTTTACCAGCTTTGATTTCATTAACTGCTTTAGTAACGTCCATAGTTACAGTACCAGTTTTAGGGTTTGGCATTAATCCTTTAGGTCCTAATACACGACCGATTTTACCAACTTCTCCCATCATGTCTGGAGTAGCTACGATTACGTCAAAATCAAACCAACCTTGTTGGATTTTAGTGATGTATTCACCTTGTCCTACGTAGTCAGCTCCTGCTGCTTCAGCTTCTGCTGCTTTATCACCTTTAGCAAAAACTAAAACTTTAGCAGTTTTACCAGTTCCTTTAGGAAGAACTACTGCTCCACGAACTTGTTGGTCGTTTTTACGAGTGTCAACTCCTAAACGGAATGCAACTTCTACAGTTGCGTCAAAATTTACTGTGCTTGTTTTTTTAGCTAATTCGATTGCTTCTACTACAGAGTATAGACTAGAAGAATCTACTAATTTAGCTGCTTCAAGATATTTTTTACCTTTTTTTGCCATTATAATTATCCTCCTATTCTCCTACTAAGATACCCATACTTCTTGCAGTACCTTCGATCATACGCATTGCTGCTTCTACAGAAGCTGCGTTTAAGTCAGCCATTTTAAGTTCAGCGATTTCTTGAACTTGAGCTTTTGAAACTGTAGCAACTTTGTCACGGTTAGGTACAGAAGATGCTTTTTCAATTTTAGCTGCTTTTTTAAGTAATACTGGTGCAGGTGGTGTTTTAGTAATGAAAGTAAATGAACGGTCTTCATATACTGAGATTACTACTGGAATGATTAATCCTGCTTGGTCTTGTGTACGAGCATTGAATTCTTTACAGAATCCCATGATGTTTACACCAGCTTGACCTAACGCTGGACCAACTGGTGGAGCTGGGTTAGCTTTACCTGCTGGTACTTGTAATTTAACAACTTTTATAACTTTTTTAGCCACGATAAAACCTCCTATATATTTTTCGTGATGTGGTCATTTGAACGTCTTTGAATTTTTCGTTCTCCCACTCAATCAAGTTTTGTATTTTTACATACTTAAATATGATATCACACTGGATAAGTAATTGCAAGTATTTTAATAAGTTTTTTTAAAAAAACTTATTTTTTAGTAAAAATAATTCTACTTTTATTGAGTAGATAATAAAATAATACAACTAAGTCGGCTAAAATTCAAGTGGGAAATCAAAATAATAGATAATAAAAGCTATAATTTAAAAAGAAATTTATAAACAATATTATATAGAAGAAAAGATTTTCTAAACTGAGATTTTCCCTGAGTGAACTATTGACTTTTTACTATAGGTAGTGTAGAATTGTAGTTATGGTATGTGACAATTTATTTGAATTTTAATTGTCAAATAGTTGTTATATCATAACAAAAAATTTTTCAAAATAGAAAGAGGTTGCAAAATGATTTATGGAATAATCAGTGTTGCAGCTTTACTTGTTGGACTTTTATTTGGATATATTATTTCAAAAAATTCAATTCAAAAGAAATTAGAATTATCTAAGCAAGATGCTGATCATATTATTGGAGAAGCAAGAAAAGAAGCTAGATATATAGTTGAAAAAGAAACTACTATCGCTAAAAAAGAAGCTGAAGAGATAATTAACATAGCTAATAAAGAAGCAGAATTTAGAAAACAAGATATTCAAAGACAAGAAGATAGAATCGTTCAAAAAGAATCTTCATTAGAACGCCAAACAGAACTTTTAAATAAAAAAGATGAGTTGTTAAGTTCTAGAGAGATGAAATTAGAAGAAAAATCTCAACTTCTTGAAGAGAAAAGTAGTGAGGTAAATCAACTTAAGATTCAACAAGAAACAGAGTTGCAAAGAATTGCAAACTTAACAGAAGAACAAGCTCGTGAAGAGATTATGGCCGCAGTTGAGACTGATATGGCTAAAGACATGGCAATATATATAAGAAATAAAGAACTAGAGGCGAAAAACGTTGCTGATAAACGTGCAAAAGAACTTATTGTTCAATCATTACAACGTTTTGCCACAGATGTAGTTAGTGAAACTACTGTATCTGTTGTAGATCTTCCAAGTGATGATATGAAAGGTCGTATTATCGGTCGTGAAGGAAGAAACATTCGTACTTTAGAAACATTAACTGGAGTAGATTTAATTATTGATGATACTCCAGAAGCAGTTATCCTTTCTGGATATGATCCAATACGTCGTGAAATTGCAAAAACTGCGATTAAATCACTTATTGATGATGGTCGTATCCATCCTTCGAAAATTGAGGAAGCTGTTGATAAAGCACGTAAGAACATTGATCAAGTTATTCGTGATGCAGGTGAACAAGCTACATTCGACCTTGGAATCCACAATATGCATCCAGATTTAGTAAAAATCGTTGGTAAGTTAAAATATAGAACAAGTTACGGTCAAAATGGACTGCAACACTCTATGGAAGTAGCGTATATTTCTGGACTTATCGCAGCTGAGCTAGACTTAGATGTCGCAACAGCTCGTCGTGCAGGTTTATTACATGACATCGGTAAAGCACTTGATCATGAGGTTGAAGGTTCACACGTTGAAATTGGTGTAGCTTTAGCACTTAAGTATAAAGAAAATGCAATTGTTGTTAATGCAATTGCTTCACACCACGGCGATACTGAACCAACACATCCGATTTCTGTCATTGTTGCCACAGCGGATGCACTTTCAGCATCACGTCCAGGAGCTCGAAGAGAGTCATTAGAGAATTATATTAAACGTCTACAAAAACTTGAAGAAATCGCAAATGAACACAAAGGTGTAGAAAAAACATTTGCTATTCAAGCAGGTCGTGAGATACGAGTAATCGTAAATCCAGAAGAAGTAGATGATACAAAAACTTACAAAATTGCCAAAGAAGTTAAAAACAAAATCGAAGAAACGATGCAATACCCTGGGAACATCAAAGTTAATGTTATCCGTGAGGTTAGAGCAGTTAAGGTTGCAAGATAGTAAATTAAGCGATTGGATAATTCCAATCGCTTTTTTATATGATTTTAAAAAATATTATTTATTGAAATTGGCTCTTTGTCAAATTCGGGGTATGGAGAAAAACAGGAAATGAAATCTAGGCAGCATTTTGCTGCTTAGATTTTTTC
>CAUUCZ010000107.1:0-4009 GCA_963543895.1 uncultured Gemella sp.
GTTGATTCAACAACATTAGACACACGATCTTGTAAACTTACTGAATCTGCTTCATGTTGTTCCTTAGTTTTAATATCGATTACATTGACATTAACTTCTATAACTTCTAATCCAGTCATTTTATTTATATCAGTTGTAATCACTCGTTTAATTTCCTCAAAGATTTCAGGAACACTTTTTTTATACTCAACTATGATATTTAAATCAACAGCTACTTGTTCCTTACCGACTTCAATATTAACACCTGATGTAACATTATCAGTATTAATTAATTTATCTGTTAAATTCGAGAAAAAACCTCCATCAACTGCTAGCAATCCTGAAACATTTTCTAAAGCTTGACCGATAATTTTTTTAATTACATCATTATCAAATGTCAACTCTCCTCTTGCTTCATTATTACTTGTAGTTAATTCTTTTGTTTCTACATTATTTTCATTTGGATTAGACATATATCTTTTCTCCTAATTACAAATTTTTATATTTTATTCTTTATATAATATCCTGTTACAATTCCTAGTGCAGCGAAAATCAAAACAAAAATAGTTTTGAAAAATCCTAAGAACAGAATTAAACAAGCTAGAAATGCTCCCAATAATCCTGATACAACAGTGTATTGATGTTTTTTTAGCCATTCCATAATTTATGTCCTCACTTTACACGACTTGTACTCTTTTTAGTTACTTTTTTCTGAATACCTGAAACAGAAATCTTAAGTTTTACAGCTTTATCTATACCGAAAAACTCAACCAATCCATCTTTTATTCCATCACGAATCTGATCACTCTTCTGAATAATACTCTCTGAAGAAGCTGATTCTCCTTTTACATTAATAAGGCATTTATTTTTTCTACTATTTATTTTTACCGATGGATTATTAATTAATCCCTGTTCAATCACTAAATTTTTAACAAATCCTTCAATAGCTGAATTTGTTAGTGATAATTTACCACCTTTATCAGATAGTTTTACTTCTAAATGTTGTTTAGGATAAAATGCTATTACTAATATTGAAAGGATTATCAATGTTGATAATACTAATGCTCCCCAGAAAATGTATCTAGAAAGATAAAATTCTAAGAAAGAAAATTGTTTCCAATCAAATAATTGTAAATCTAAAAATTGTGAATCTAATCCGCTAACATTATGATACTCTATCATAATAGGAATCATAACTGTTAAAACTAATAGACAAACAATAATAGATATTATTTTTTTTGTTTTAGACATTTTAAACCTCCTTTCAAAAATTGACTATTCATTTATAGAAAAATAATTTTTAAGATTTTTTCCAAAGAATATTGATACTATAGTTACTACAATTACCGCACCTAAGATAGAAGGAATTAACGCCATTCCACCTAGACTTGGACCCCAAGCTCCAAATAACGATTGTCCTACTGATGAACCTACTAAACCTGCGATAACATTAGAAATGATACCCATGGCCCCACCTTTTTTTGTGATCCCGCCAGCTACAAACCCTATGAAACCACCTACTATAATTGACCAAATCATAATTATTTTCCCTTTCCTTAATTATTTTCTCTAAATATTTATATACTAATAACAAATATTTATTATAGATATGATATATCACTTTTTATTTTAAATCAATATAATTGCTCATAAAATTTAAAAAAGTTTTATAATTTATGTTGAAACACAGATTAACAAATCATTAATACAGTTTTATTATAAATTTATATTTTAAAAATTTAAATCGAATTTTATTGTTAAAATAGTATTTTTATTCGTCTTAAATTAATATTTTAATTAGAAACAGATTTAATAAATGTACATACAACAATTTTAACTATTTTAATTTATAAATATTTTTTAGAAAAAAATTGTAATTAAAGTAATTATTTATTATCCTTTAAAAATTTGATATAAAAAAATAGATGATTGACCGAGCTTTCTTTACTTCCGTCAATCACCTATAGCACAAAAATATTAAATCTCTTCCTTCGTTAACTTCAATTTACTGACACACTAACAAAAGAATTCAATAAATATTTGTCTTATTTTAATTTATCTTTAACGCTGTCGATAGCGCCTTCTACTGCTTCTTTAGCACCTTCTGCAGCTTCTTTTACTTTAGAAACTACTTGTTCTGCTAAGCCTTCACCTTCTAATGATTTATCTCCAGTTAATTTTCCTAAGCCTTCTTTAACTGATCCTTTGATTTCGTCGAATTTGTTTTCTAATGACATAATTTTGCCTCCTGTATACTACATATCAATTTTCTATAAATTGAAATTAAATATACTTTTCTTTAAATATTTTTTATAGATATTAATTTGTTAATTTCTATACTTTATATAATATATCATTTAAAACTATTAATCAATGAAACTGCTCGCGAAATTTAAAAAAGTTTTATTATTTATCATGAAACAATATTGAAAGATAGAAAGAACAGTATTTCAAGCGTATTTTTACGACGATAAAAAATCTTGTTTTAATAGCAATTTCAATTTATTCTTTGAATATTTCTATCATAAACAGATATTTCTATTCTTATTAAACAGTTTCCAAGATTAAATTTATTAATCTTTTTTAGATTTATTTATAAAGGTTATATACCTTACTGAATTTATCAAATAAGAGAGACTAGGAATCCTAATCTCTCTTATTTTTTACTTATTGTATTTTTCTACTATTTTCTTAGCACTAGCTAGGTTCATATGTTTTTCTCTTCTCAGTTCTTCTACAATCAATTCAATATTATCATTAGTAGCTCCAGCTAAAATCGCTAAAGATTTCGCGTGTAATTTCATATGACCTTTTTGAATTCCATCTCCTACCAACGCTTTTAGCGCTGCTAGATTCTGTGCTAATCCGACAGAAACAAGTATACTCGCTAATGTTTTCGCATCAGGATTATTTAATAATCCTCTTACAACTTTTACAGTAGGGTTGATTCCGATAGAGCCACCTACACTAGCAACCGGCATCGGTAAAGTAATCTCACCTACAAGAACTTGAGACGCTTCATCACAACGCCAAGTAGAAAGTCCTTGGTACTTACCATCTTTGGCTGCATAGCTTTGACATGCCGCTTCTATAGCTCGCCAGTCATTTCCACTCGCTATTACAACACTATCAATACCGTTGAAGATACCCTTGTTATGAGTTGCTGCTCGATAAACATCAGCTTTGGCAAATTTGCTAGCCAGTTCGATTCTTTTCGCAAGATACTCTCCATTTTCTCCTAAATTTTCAAATGGAATAGCACATTTCGCTGTAACTAGTGAACGTGTCGCATAATTCGATAAAATCGCCATTAAAGCTACACCTTCAGTCAATGATTCTAACGATACTTTAAGTGCCTCTAGCATAGTATTTAACATATTCGCCCCCATCGCCTCTAAAGTATCAACGATAAGGTAAACAACTACGAAGTCTGTCCCATCTTCTGATAGAACTTTAACCTCAATATCACGAGCACCCCCACCACGAGCTACGATAGATGGATAAGCTTCATCTGCTGTTTTTAAAAGCAAATCTTTACTTTGTAAAATACGTTCCACCGCTTCATCAGTGTTATCTATATTATATAAAGCTACATGACCTATCATTTTCCTATCTAGAACTTCTGTTTTGAAGCCACCAGACTTCGCTACGATTTTCCCAGCATTACTGCAAGCAGCAACTACCGATGGTTCTTCCGTAACGAATGGTACTACATATTCTTTATTATCAACGATAAAATTTGGCACAATGCTAAAAGGTAGCGAGAAAGTTCCTATAACATTCTCAACCATATTATTAGCCGTATCAAAGTCTAAAACTTCATTATTTTTTAAAACAGAAAGATATTCTTCACTTAAAATATCAGCTCGTTCAATAACCTCTAAGCGATCATTAATATTCTTTTTATAAAAGCCACTCCAAATTTTTTCCATGATTTCCTCTGTTAAAATTGTTTTTTATATACTCGCTTATGATTTTCTATTTTTTCTAAGACAAATCTGCTTTCATCTTTAATATCAGAAATATCTAA
>CAUUCZ010000108.1:0-3965 GCA_963543895.1 uncultured Gemella sp.
AAATCATGATTTTCAAGCTGCCCTCCATTAAATTTCATTGTAAATTATTTAATTACTCTTCTTGTCTCGTAATTGTGAAACTATAATACCTACAAAGACGATAAGCATACCTATTCCTTCTCTTAGGCCTATATGTTCACCAAGAATAAGCACTCCACCTATCGCAGCCACAACAGACTCTAAACTTAATATTAACGACGCTGTATGCGGTGGGACATCTTTTTGCCCCACAATCTGTAAAGTGTATCCTACTCCACTAGAAAGTACCCCTATCGCAAGTAGTGGCCAAATAACACTCATTATGTCCGCAAAGACGATTGTTTCCTTGAATAGAGCTAATACTAAGCTTAATATTGATACTACGACTAATTGAACGATAGATAAGAACATTGAATTAACTCTAGCTGCTGAATAATCAATAACTATTATATGAATCCCGAATAGAATCGCACTAATTAGGACAATAATATCTCCCATCTCTAAAGCAAATTCTTCTTTTACCGATAAGAAATAAAAACCAATTACCGATAAAATTAATCCTATAATAAAGAATTTATTAAGCTTATTACCTAAAAATACCCCGATAAATGGTACTATACAAATGTATAAAACTGTAATAAATCCAGCTTTACCTGCTGTTGTCATCCCAATACCTATTTGCGAAATATACATTGCGAAAAATAATACTATTCCACAGATACCACCAAGTATCCAACTTTTATTTTTTGTTATGGGCTCTGCCAAAATCTTAGGATCCTGACTTCTATATAAACTTGGTATCAGAAGTGCTACAGCAACAAGAAATACTACTGCGATTACTGATCTTATCCCTACAACTGTAAGTGGTCCTAGAACCTTACTCGCAATATTTTGCCAGATAAAAGCTAATCCCCAAATAATCGTAACAATTATTAACAATAACTCTGAAATAAATTTTCTCATTAATACACCTTTCCTATAAATTTTTATGAATTTTAAAATTCTAAAAGTATTCACTATCATAGCAATAAATACATTATACTTTTATAATTTTATACGTTATTTACAAAAAATTCAACTGTTAGCATTCCATACACTGGTATTATTAAATACAACTTCTCACAACAACTATTTCCTCGGAAATACTCTAAAATTTCTAGCAATAATCAAAAAAAGAGCGACTCGGAGATATCTATTTCATCGAAATATTCATCTTCAAGTCACCCTTAGTTATTTTAACTTAATATTTTACAATCTAAACAATTATACACATCATAATAATCTAATAAAACGAGGTTTTATTTATGTTTTTTCTAATCTAATTTCATATTCAATCACTATATATTATTTTTCAGGAGCTTCTTTTGTTAGTTCTAGATTTTCTACACTTAATCGTCCTTTTGTGAAGTCTTCAACGTTGAAGTGTTTTACTCTCTTGTTAACATATGTGATTTCTGTATCCCAGCTTAGTCCAAAGAATGGTAACTCGTCTGCGATTAAATCATCGAATTTATTATATGCTTCTTTTAGTTTGTTATCATCGAACATTTCATCTGATCTTTGCTCTTTGAAGGCTTCATCGATTTTATCGCTAGTATATCTAAAGTAGTTGAATTGTGACTGGCGCCCGAATAGTTCTTGACGACTAGGGTCTGATCCATGGTGACCTGCACCTAAGAATAAATCAATCTCTGGATCATCTCCTAATACACGTTGATCCCATTCTTTTTTACCCATTAATTTATTGTCTAGTAATTTAACATCTAGACCTACTTCTTTCCATGATTTAATGAATGTGTCAGCTAAGGCTTGATCGTAGTTATTCCCACCTTGGAAGGCAAAGTTGAATACTAATTTGTTCCCTTTGTTATCTTCTCTTAATCCGTCTCCATCAACATCTTTGTATCCTGCTTCATCTAATAATTTTTTAGCTTTTTCTACGTCTTTTTTAACGACAGTAGCTTTTTCATTTCTTAATTTTCCTACTGTTGGTGGGTATAATGCTGAACCTGTTGGTGTGAAGCGTAGCCCTTTGTAGATTTTCTCATTGATTTGATCACGGTCAACTGCATATAAGAAGGCTTGTCTTACATTTTTATTGTTGAATTTAGTATTTTCTAAAGGTATATTTTCTTTTTTCTCTTTATCATATTTACCAAATTTAAAACCTACAAACGACATAAATGAAGATGGTTGTCCTAATAGTTCACCGTTTTTCACATCTTTTAATCCTTCATAAACCGTTGTGTTAATATCAGTTAAGTAGTCTATTTCACCATTTTTAAGTATTTGACTCGCTTGTGCTGGTGCTACTGCTTTGAATTCGACTTTAGGCACTTTTATCTCATCTTTTTTATAGTAGTATGGGTTAGCTTCAGCTATAACACTCTCACCTTGTACTTCTTTTGTTATTACATAAGGACCATATGATAGTGGACGTTTCGTTAATTCAGCTTCTCCAAATCTTGCAAAGTCAGTTACTTTTGCGATTTGTTTTGCGTTAGAGAATGCGTAGATGAATCCATCTCCCCATAACATTGAAGGTGATAACTTACTATATTTAATAACTACAGTTTTATCATCTTTCGCTTGAATACCTGAGATTGTCTTAGCTTTTCCTTCATGATATTCTTTCATTCCTTCGATAAGTTCAAATGAACCATTATATCTCACATTTTCTGTGTATTTTGGATTTCCTAGTAATTCATAACTAGCGATTATATCTTTTGATGTAAGATCTTCACCATTATTCCATTTCACACCATCGTGAATCGTTAAGGTTGCTTCATTTTTATCTTTATCTATATGTAGTTTTACAGGCGCATCGTTGTCATCTAACTTATATTTTAACGCGTCGTCTACTGGGAAAGTCTTCCCGAAAACTGTTTCTGTAATAACTCCATCTGCCTTGTTAGCGTGTAGTACTGGGTGGAATAATCCAACAAATGGGCTATTTGTTAGTATTCCATATTTAAATGTAGCATCCTTAACTGTATTTCCTCCATTATCCGCAGATACTTTGAAGTCTACTTTTGCTTTAGTTTGCGTTTGATTGTTGCTATTTGAACTTGTAGAACATCCTGCTAATAATATTGATAGTGCAAATACAGAACTGAATACTGATAATATTTTTTTTTGTTTCATAGTTAATTTTCTCCTGAATAATAGTGTTAATTTTAAGACGTTTATATATTTAACCTACTCTAAAAAGAGAAAAATGCCGCATAGTTTACTTTACTATGCGGCACTATCGAATTTTAAGTACATTGTATAATTACAAATTTCCTACCTTGCCGACATAGACACTTTTTAGAGCACGCTAAAATTGTGTCTATGTCGTTAAAACATACACACAATATTATCTACGCCATTGCCAAGATTGAATATTGAAATTTTGTTTCATGGTAGTCCTCCTAATCATTAAGTTCTTCATTTTAGTTATAATGAAAAATCTTTTGTACTTTTGTTGTATTTATTCTACTACTAATTGTATAAAAAATCAAGAGTTTTTTGAATTTTCTTTCAAATTTGAAAAATAAGCGACACAGACAACCTAAGTTATCTGTGTCGCATTTTAATTTTTATTATTTAGCACCTTCGTTAGCTGTTAACTCAATGTCATAAAGTTTGAATTGGTTTTTCTTAGCTTTAGCTAAATCATATGATTTAATACGTTTGTTGAAGAATGAGATACTTGTATCCCAGCTTAATGGGTAGAATGGTAATTCTTCAGCTACTTCTGTGTCAAATTTGTTGTAAGCTGCTTTTAATTTAGCTTCATCAAACATATCTGCTGATCCTTGAGCTTTGAAGCTATTTTCGAATGCTTCAGTAGTGTAACGATATAAGTTTAACGGAGCTTTTTTACCTAGTAACTCTTGACGGTTAGGGTTTGTTCCAAATTGCCATGCTGCTTGGAAGATATCGATTGATGGATCATCTGCTTGTACACGTTGAGAGAAGTCTTTTGGAGACATAAGTTTTCC
>CAUUCZ010000109.1:0-3955 GCA_963543895.1 uncultured Gemella sp.
ATTTTTTCTGCAACTATTTCTTTAGTTTTTACATCTCGATATTTTATTTTACCTATTTCATATAAGTCAACTGTAACTTCTTTCTCTACTGCATCTGGTGTCGCCGCAACTTCCGGAGCTCCTTTTTCTATCGCAAAATACCCTGGAGTTACTGGTGTTGGTACTTTTGAAAGTTCACCTTTATCAACTATATCATTATTATTATCTACTATTTTATCAATACCACCTGGATTTCCACCTTCAGGAACTGTTGAAACTATTGGGGGAGTCCCTTCGTTACTTGCAGCATATACTCTATCATCCGAGTTCACACCAGTTAAGATAAATAATCCTATTATAACTGATACTACCCCTACACTGTACTTTCTTATTGAAAACTTATTATTTTTCTTCATTATTTTTCCTCCTCTTAATTACACTTACCATGTAATACCTTTTCTAATTTTAGTATACACCTAAGAAAAATAATTGTCAATTTAATATATGGTAATTGTTATCTCTTTTTATAGATACATCCTTTTATATAGTCGTTAAAATATTTAACTCTTCTGTTTTTCCGTTTACGTAAACAAAGAATTTTTATTAATATATATTGTATACTTAATGTAACGTTTATTTTAAAAATAGTAAAAATCAGACTCAGAATAAGCAAGGTGAATTTACAACTACTTTTCTAAGTCTGATCTTTCTTATTTTATTCTTGTTAATTTTTTTACTGTAGTTTGGACAACATTTAAAGGTACTGCTTCTTTAGTGATGACGCTCGTATCTAAACCAAACCATTTTTCCGGAGTCACCGTAATTTTTTTTAGTTTCAACCTTAGTCCCATAATAAAGTTATCGAATGAAGATAAGCCATTACTATTACCTAATACTTCCTCAATCAAGACAAATCTAAAGTCTCCTACAGTTTCAGCTTTTCCTCTTAAATTATATTTAGTAGGCTGCAGTTCTAACTCTTTATCTTCTAATAAATCCGCAATTACCTGACGCATGAACATATTGACCCTTTGATTTTCTCTAAAGCCTAGATTAAAGGTGATTTTTAATATTTTCTTATCACTAAATTTAGTAACTTTGTACTCTCTTCTATAAGGTTCGTCTAGTACATTTATGTGGACAAAGAAGTAGACATTTGCTCGTTTAGGTTGTTTATTTAAGATAGAATACAAGACAGCATAATCCACATCTTCCTCACGCTTAGCACCTGTTAAATATACTAGGTTTGTCGCATATTTTGGTACACTTTTATCAACACTTAACTTCAACAGCTGTTTCGTATAATTTTTTACAGTTAAATATTGACTCTCACGTTCTTTAATTTCTGTTCCTTTATACCAAATAAACATAATTGCAAATATTAATAAAGCGATAATTACAGTTATATAACCACCATTTACGAATTTCAAACTATTTGCATATAGGAAAAATAACTCCTCTATTCCGAAAAATAATAAGAAAATTAGCGCAAAAGTTTTGTTATTTTTTACTTTATATAAATATATGCTTAACAATAATGTCGTTACAAACATCGTTATACTAATGCTTAATCCATACGCAGCCTCCATATTGCTACTTGTTCTAAAGAATAATACTACACAACTACTACAAATAAACAATATTATATTAACCGCAGATACATAGACTTGACCTTTTAGCTCGGTAGGATATTTTATCATTAATTTCGGGAATAGATTTAATTTTATCGCCTCTGATATTAGCGTAAATGATCCTGTAATTAGACTTTGGCTCGCTATTATCGCAGCAAGTGTTGCTAGCACTACTTGGAATACTATAAAACTATCCGGAACTATCGAGAAGAACGGATTTTTTTCAGCACTATAATTTGTTGATAATAAATATGCAGCCTGACCAAAATAATTCGCAAGTAGGCATACTTTTACTGAAAACCATGCCATTCTAACATTTTTTCGACCACAATGACCTAAATCCACATATAAATCCTCAGCACCTGATACACATAAAAATACCGCTCCTAATAGAACAAAAACACCAGGATAACTAATTAGCAACTGAAGTGCATATTTAGGATTTATAGCTTTTAATATTTCTGGTCTAGTAGTTATAGATTTCACTCCCCAAAATAGTAATGATAGAAACCATAAACTCATTATAGGTCCAAAGAGTGAACCTATTTTTTTCGTTCCAAAACGTTGAAATGAAAAAATAAATACAAAGATAAGAAGCACTAAGATAATTACATCATTGGTATTTATAAAAGGAACAATATCATGTAATCCTTCAACCGCAGAGGTTACTGTAATTGCAGGGGTTATTATCCCATCCGCAAGAAGTGTTGCTCCTCCTATCATCGCTAATAATGCTACGCTACGTCTTGTTCTATTTTTTATTAAGGCGAAAAGCGAGAATACCCCTCCTTCACCTTTGTTATCAGCTTTCAGCGCTATCATTACATATTTTGTTGTAGTCTGTAAAGTCATTACCCAAAATATTAAACTGACAAACCCTAGAACTAAGTTTTCATTCATCGTTGCATCAGTATTATGAACAAATGATTTCATAACATAAAGAACCGAAGTCCCTATATCACCAAATATTATTCCTATTGTTATTATTACACCAAGAAAGGTTAATCTTGATTTATCCATATTGTCAACCTCTTATATAATAAGTTAAAATAAAATTACTTCTATAAAATCAGTAACTTTATCCTCAATATAATTATATTCCTCTTATAGTCAAAGTCAATAGTAAGTATCTTGTGTTTTTATCATTACATAAAACAGCTTTTTCTCTATAAAGTCAATAAAATTAATATCTAGAAAATTATTATTTTAGAAATATTTTCTAATTTATTATTAGTTTACATAAATTTTTTAGTCTTTTTATTGTATTTTGAATAAAAATTAGTATATAATAGTCACATAAATTAAATTATAGTTAGTAAGGTGACACATGAAGAATTCAACAATAACTTTCACAAAAAATTATAAACTCTTTTTATTTATACTAAATACTTTAGTAGTATTTTTAGGAAGTATTATATATCTTAATGTTATAAAAGATGGGCTTATGTTAACATTATTCCCCTGGATTTCTACTATTTTAGTAGCTATCGACGTTTGGATATCTTTTTGTTTTTTATCTAGTAATATTGTTGGCACTCTTGATATAACATATAAAAGATTAATTCAAGATGCATTTTTAATCTTAGTTATTTTTTATAATACTATTCATGTGTTACTGTCCTTATTTTTTAGCATTGTAACTCTGCGCCCCTGGTTCTTTTTCTATGGAATATATCACCTAATTTTCGCCCTTGCTTTATATTATATATTGAAAAATTATAAAATAAAGTATCGGAAAAATTCATTAATAGTTCTTAAACATACCAGTTATTTTATTTTTAGCGCTGCTTTTATCTTCGTAGTAATTCTAGGGTTTGTTTTAAGAGATGAAGAAATAATCCGTGTGCCTAATCACGAATTGCTCCACTCTCTTGCTTTTTTAACTATATGTAACTTAATAATCTCTATTTTTTATATATTTAAATTACAACATAATAGTTCTACAAACTTCATAGCGCACAAATACATAAATGCTGCAGCTGGTCTTTTCTCAATATTCTTTGTTCAAGCAATTTATTTGAACGAATTTTTCGAACAACTCCCTATAGAAAAAATGCAAATTATATCTTTATTATTAGGTATACCGTGTTTTATAGCATTATTGATTCTTAGTATGAGACTCTACCTAAAAGTTAAAAAATTAAATAGAATTTCTATCGATACTCAGGAGTGATTCATAAAGATAAGATTCATAAAATCTTATCTTTATGAATCGTTCTTTTTATTAATATAACACCTTAAATTTTTCTATTAAAAAAATAAGCAACTTATCTTTTTATAAAAACTACCAAAAATACCTTTAAATTAATTTTGAAAACTTTTACTTTTCTACTTTACAAATATAT
>CAUUCZ010000110.1:0-3882 GCA_963543895.1 uncultured Gemella sp.
TAGGGCGTTCGGTATTGAATATAGCAGATAGCTTTTATATGGTTGCGGTAACGATTGCTTTGGTAGAAGTATATAATATAGAAGCGAGTACTTTGACGTCGTTTGCTTTAATAGGAATGATTCCATCACTAGTCGCATTTTCATATAGTTATTTCTTTAATAAGATAAAAAACACAAAATTTTGGATTCTCTGTTTCCAAATTATGCATATTATCTTAGTCAGTCTTTTAATAATTGCATTAGTTAATAAAGCTCATATTGCTTTTATATTTATTTATAACTTTCTATTCAATTTAGTAAATTGTGTTCTTACTTCGTTAAATGTAAAAGTGACACCAGAAGTTCTTGATAATGATAATAATTTGATTAAAAAATCAGTTGATATTCAATACTTCACTTCAAACTCGTTAGATATACTTAGTAATTTCGTTGCATCGCTGTTACTTGGTTTTATCACTTATTTATCACTTATGCAACTAAGTATTCCAATCTTTTTAGCGGGAGTATACTTTTTTACAAAGTTAAACCTGAATAAAAATATCCAGACTATCGAAGAAACTGAGGAAACAGAAGAGGTGGTTGAGGCTAGTATAGTCGGCAATATAAAGGCATTATTTTCACGAAACGCAGCGTCAAAGATAATTGTTATCGAAGCATTCCTTAGTGGTGCTACTGACTTGCTTTTAAAACTGCTTCCGCTTTATCTTATTAGCATAAATATTGATGTAAAATGGTTAGCTTTAGTTCTTTCTGTATGGCGTGGTGCGGACTTAGTAGGAGCAATGGTTGCACCTTTTGTAAAAGTTCCTCCCAAAAATTTCTTTTATATGGATTATTTGATATCAGGAACTAGCTTTTTATTAGTATTTATAATAGATAATAGTTATCTGAAATTATTGTTTTTCTTTATCACCTTCGTCGTAATAGGAGTTTCTGGAAACTTCTTTGAAAAAATGATTTATGATGATTATGAAGGAGAAGATTTTGGAGCTATTCACACTATCATAACTAGTTTTTATTCAGTATTTGGCGTCTTGTTTTTATTAATACCTTTCGTTTATGACAATATAAAAGTTCTTGGAGTATCTTTGAACATATTAACAATACTGTTTGGCTTGGGAATATTTGTTTTATTGAAATTCGAAAAACGTTAAAAGGAAAAAATATATCATAAGTACTTAAAAGAAGAAATAGAATGAGAGATAAATATGATATTAGAATAAGAATCAAGATATATGATGTAAAAGATATAGAAAAAAAGAAACTAATTTTTAAAAATGGGGAAGTCATATCAATCTGATATGATTTCTCTTTTTTTACTATGAGAGAGTAGTGATATTTGATATAATGTATAAAAGTGAAATATATAAATTGATAAGATTATAGATTTTTTAAAATCTCCTAAAGGAGCTTTTGTATGATAAAATTAGTTGTTATAGAAATAATAACGTAAAGTAGAATATAAATAAACGTTATTGAAGTCTCTCTATTAAGAGATTTGAATATAATTAGTTGTTGAAAAGTCTAGGTCGGAATTATTTTAGGAAATGGAGAAAGTGATGGATAATATAATAGATGTAAGAGGTCTAAAAAGAAGTTTTAAGACTCCGAAAAATGGTGAATTTGAAGCTATAAAAGGAATAGAATTTTCAGTGAAAGAAGGAGAAATTTTTGGTTTGTTAGGCCCAAATGGTGCGGGTAAAACAACAACGATAAAAATTTTGACTACGATGCTTGCTCCAAGCGAAGGAGAAGCAAAAGTGTTTGGGTTTGATACTTTTTCGGAAGCTAAAAAAGTTAGAGAATATATTAATTTTGTTTTTGGTGGTGAGAGGAGCCTTTATTGGAGACTTAGTGCAAGAGATAACTTGGCATATTTTGCAGATTTATACAAAATTCCTTCTAAAGATCAAAAAGAATTAATTGAAAAATTAATAGCTCAAGTGGGGTTAAGTGAGTTTATAGATAAAAAGGTAGAAACTTTCTCCAAAGGTATGAAACAAAGACTTCAAATTGCAAGAGCATTATTAAATAATCCAAAAGTAATATTTTTAGATGAACCGAGTATTGGATTAGATCCAGTAGGAGCAAAAGAATTAAGAGAATTAATTAAAAAACTGTCTAAAGAAGGAGTAACTATTTTACTAACAACTCATTATATGCCAGAAGCAGAAGAACTTTGTGATAGAATTGCGATAATAAAAAAAGGTAAGTTACTGGCTATAGACGATGTAGTAGGTCTGCAAAGTTTAGTTTCTAACGAAAGAAAAGAAGAAATAAAAGCAAAGAAAGAACGCGAACAAGAAGAGAAAAATAAAAAGAATTTAGAAATAACGTTAGAAGATATTTATATAGAACTATTGGGGGATGCATAATATGTTAAGAGCAATATTAATGAGTGCCAAAGTTCAAATGAAACAATCAATAGCACGTCCAATGTTTAGATTTTGTATTTTTATTAGCCCGATATTAAGTGGAATTTTACTCGGGATGATTTATCAAAATCGTAGTGTGGAAGATTTTATGTTATATGCTTTTATAGGAGCGGGAATTACTACTTTTTGGGGAAGTATTTGTTTCTCATCAGCTAGTGATATGGATAGAGAAAAATGGCTAGGAACTATGCCAATGATCTTCACCTCACCGATAGGTTTCGAAAATATAATTTTTGGAAAAATTTTAGGGAATACACTTTGGGGAATATTTAGTTTTGGACTTAATATGCTGACGGTAAAAATTTTATTTAATAAATCTATCCAGTTTGCAAGTTTTAGTTATTTTGTATTAATAACAACTTTAATGATAGTATCTATGATAGCTGTCGGTTTTATGATGGCAGGATTATTTACTTTATCTAGAAAAATAAGTATTCTTATGAATGTTATTGATTATCCGATAATAATGCTAACTGGGATGGTCTTTCCTATTTCGATCTTCCCAAAATTTATTCAATATATTTCATACTTATTGAGTCCAACATGGGCGATGGAAGGTTATAAATTAGCTGTTCAAGGTGGCAGTAATGAAGAATTAGTGAGAGTAGCTTTTACACTGGTGGTTATTATAATTATTTATTTTATTATTAGTATATTTTCATTTAGAAAAATTAAGAAACTATGTGTTATTAATGGGACTTTGGAGGTGTTTTAATATGGAAAATGTGTATAGATTTTTTAGAAGAGTTGGTTTTTCATATAAAATGTCTTCGGTATTAAATGATTGGCGTGCTTTCTTTACTATAGATTTGTTAATTCCACTAATGCAAATGATATGTTATTCACTAGTAGGATATTATGTTTATGGCGCAGAAAATATTGAAAAATGGGTTATAAGTAATGCGATAGTGACTAGTGCGTTTACGGCGATTTATAGAGTTGGTCTTCAGTTAGCGAGGGAGAGGGCAAGTGGAACATTGTCTCTAATGTTAGCGACTAAAACGAGTATTTCAGAAATATTAATTTCAAGTGCAATCTCAACTATGTTACTAAGTTTTGTATCGGTAGTTTTTGGAGTTAGCGTACTTAGTTTATTATTAGGACTAGCTTGGAATGGACAAAAAATATTGGAGTTTGTTTTTATTTTAATATTAGCAATATTTGTAGCGACTTGTTTTGGATTTTTCATCTCGTGTTTAATATTATTAACGACAGAAATTCACCTAGTAACAAATACTATAGACAAAGTACTTTTAATATTTACAGGAGCGAATTTTCCAGTTAGTAATTTCCCGTATTTAGTAGAGCAATTTTGCTATACTTTACCACTAACACGGTCTATACTTTTAGCTCAAAAATTAATAGGTGGGGAGAGTGTAATGAGCAATATATATCTAATTAGAGGAGAGTTAGTGTTAGCTTTTGTATTTTTAATATTAGGAATAGT
>CAUUCZ010000111.1:0-3874 GCA_963543895.1 uncultured Gemella sp.
ATTTCTTTTATATTTTGTCAAGAACTTTTTTATAATTTCTTAACATTTAATATTTCGAAATGTTTGATTGTTCGTCTTCTTCTTGAGAAGACTTTTATTATTCTACCATCTACTGTAAAACTTGTCAATAGTTTTTTTATATTTTCTAAAACTATTTTAATAGTTTATTTCGATGATATTGTCTTTATAAGACAGTAATTATTTTAGCATTTCCATTATCTTTTGTCAAGGTTTTTCTTAACATTAGTTCTTTAGAAATTCTTTATTGTTCGTCTTCTCTATCAGAAGACTTTTATTATTCTATCATCACTTTCATATTATGTCAACAAAATTTTTAATTTATTTTCATTTTATTTTTCCACACCATCTAATATGCTATTTATACCTTTATATAATAAGAAAGAGAGAATAGTTTCCTATCCTCTCCTTCTATTATTTCTACTATATATTGTAAAAATCAAATATAGTAACTGGTAAATTCCTTTTATGTTCTGATCTTAAATAATGTCCTTCTATTATTTCTTTTACATTATTAGGAACTTCTTTTCCTTCTAAGTAATTATCTATGTCATTATATGTTACTCCAAGTGCAACTTCATCTTCTAAAGCAGGACGATCTTCTTCTAAATCTGCAGTTGGTTGTTTCAGATATAAGTGTTCTGGACAATCTAACATTTTTAATAATGCTTTCCCTTGTCTTTTATTTAATCTATATAGAGGTACTATATCTGCTCCACCGTCTCCATATTTTGTAAAGAATCCAGTGATAGCTTCTGCTGCATGGTCCGTACCAACTACTATACCTTTATTCATAGTAGCAATAGAATACTGAACTTTCATTCTTTCTCGCGCTTTCTCGTTACCTTTCGCAAAATCAGTAATTTCTACTCCTGCTAATTTTAAAGAATTAACACTAGCATCTACTGCATCTTTTATATTAACAGTATATACCTTGTCCGGATTAATAAATCTTAATGCGTCGTTACAATCATCTTCATCAAATTGTTCTCCATACGGTAACCTAACAGCGATAAAGTTGTACTCTTCACCTGTTTCTTCCCTCAATTCAGTAATTGCCATTTGACATAGTTTTCCACAAAGTGTAGAATCTTGCCCACCTGATATACCTAATACTAAACTTTTTATGAAGTTATTTTTCTTTATATAATCTTTTAGAAAATTGATTGTTAATCTTATTTCCTCTTCTACATTAATTTCAGGTTTACATCTTAATCTTTTTATTACTTCCTGTTGTAATGTCATATTATCACCTAATTATTTTGATTTTTTTGTTACTCTTTCCAAAATTTCTTTTCTATTTTCCCAACACTTAGTACTTAAGTCCACTGGATAGAATTCCGGATTTAACAGACGAAGATACTCACTCCATAATAATTCTTTATTTTGTTGGAAGTACTTAGCACTTTCTTGTACTGTTGGCATTTCATATACTTGCTTACCATTAACAAAAATATCTTCATGGATATCTATTGCTTTAAAGTTCTCCACTTCCTTAGCTAAATATGTATGAGTTGGATGGAAAAGTTTTATACTTTGTTCTGCATTCACATCTTCTTTTTCCAATGCAATGTAATCCCCTGCTGCCATACCTGTGTCTGTATTTATTATTCTATAAACTCTTTTTACACCTGGAACAGTTAATTTTGCAGGATTTTCTGAGACTTTTAGCCTGTCAATCATCTCACCATTATCATTTTCTAAACATGCAAGTTTATAAACAGCACCTAATGCAGGATTATCAAAAGCAGTTATAAGCTTTGTACCTACACCCCACGCATCAATACATGCACCCTCTTGTTTTAAGTGAGTAATTGTATCTTCATCTAAATCATTTGACGCTACTATTTTCGCATTAGGATAACCCGCTTCATCTAACATTTTTCTTGCTTCTTTTGATAGATATGCTATATCTCCTGAATCCAATCTAATACCATGGAAATTAATCTTATCTTTTAATTCATCAGCTACTTTAATAGCAGTAGGAATCCCAGAGCGTAATGTATCATAAGTATCAACTAAGAAATAACAATCTTTATGTGCAGCTGCATATTTCTTAAATGCGACTTCTTCATCTTCATAAGCCTGAACAAATGAGTGAGCATGTGTTCCGCTACATGGAATATTAAACAATTTTGCAGCCTTTACGTTACTAGTAGCATCAAATCCACCGATAATAGAAGCTCGTGTCCCCCATATCGCCGCATCAAATTCATGAGCACGACGAGTACCAAATTCCATGCAAACTTCATCTGGACATAAGTGCTTGATTCTAGCCGCTTTTGTAGCTATTAGTATTTGATAGTTAACAATATTCAAAATAGCTGTTTCCATTATTTGCGCTTGAATAAGTGGAGCTTCGATTCTCAAGAGTGGTTCATTAGCAAAAATAATTTCTCCCTCTTTTACTGAACGAATATTCCCTGTAAATTTCATAGTACTTAGATATTCTAAAAAGTCTTCTTCATAACCTAATTCACGTAAAAATTCTATATCAGATTTTGAAAATTCAAATGAATTCACATAGTCTATAATTTTAGCTAGTCCAGCGAATACTGCATATCCTCCACCAAATGGAATTTTTCTGAAATACACATCGAAATAAGACTTTCTCTCATGTATTCCATCTTTAAAATATGCATATCCCATATTAATTTGATAAAGGTCGGTATGCAAAGCATCACCTAGATATTTATTCATAATCTCCTCCGATTTATGTATATAATTAAATTTGTTACCTATTATATTAACATTTTAGTACGTTTTTAACAAATATTTATACTTAAATATAATAAATTTAATACTAAAATTCCATTTCACTATATACTATCTTTTCTTTTATATTAATCATTCCTTTCATTAATACTCAGAAGTATTTTTTCATAAAATAACATTCCAGAAATCTGTATCATGATAGAAATTTTAAAAAAGAAGCAACAGAACGTTATTCTCTGTTACTTCTCTGATTATTAGTGTTTGAATTTGCGTTATTAGTTGCTCTTTGAGATTGATTAACCTCTTGTTTATCATTATCTTCTTTTCCTGATGAATTATCTTCTGTTTTTTTATCGCTAGTTTTATTAGCGTTTTGCTTATCTGTAGTTTTCTCTGAACCTTTTTTAGAAGACGATTTTTTATCATCTTTTTTCGCTAGCTCAGGTATTTTACTGTCATCAATTCTACCATTATTATCTTCAGATTTCTCCAAATTCCCATCCATTATAGACTTAATCGTCGCTTGTAAGAAATTCTCTTGTAATGGAATATTAAAAATCAACTCACCTTGATAACTTAACCCATACTCTTGTCTTACCAAGTCCGTTATAAAGTATGGATCTTTTAGCTTATCAATGACCAGTTCATTTACTTTATTCTCTTTGTCAAGATTTTCAATCATCTGATTTTGTTCAGCTAATTGAGCATTGATTTGCTTCTTATCTCTGATATATAAAAATGTTTGCAGTAGAGTTACAGCTAAAGCAAAAGTCATTATAGCTAATATAATAAACTTACGTCGTTTTCTGTACTTAGCCTTTGCTTTTAAGACATCTTTTTTAAATTGGCTATTCTGCTCTCTCATCTTTTACTTCTCTTAGTTTTTCCGATAAGATTTTGAACATTTTAGTTGCATCTTCTTTCTTTGTACTATCTTTTAATTCTAGTACCTCATAAACAACTTCTTTTTTTGCAAAGTAAATAGTGATTTCATCCCCTATTTTCAAAGTACTCGAAGGTTTAGCCTTCTTACCATTAATCGCAATATGACCTTCTGACGATATTTCATTAGCAACTGTTCTTCTCTTTATAATTCTTGATACTTTTAAAAATTTATCCAAACGCATTTAATCACCCCTAA
>CAUUCZ010000112.1:0-3810 GCA_963543895.1 uncultured Gemella sp.
TTCTTCTCCTTCCTTCTTTCTCTTCATATATTTTTTCTAAAGAACCATAATTTTTAAATTCTAACATCTCCGAATAACTATCATTTTTAGTAGTTATCTCATCTCACGACAATTTTATACTTTTGAAATTATAATTAGGGTTTATTTTCCCTACTAATGTATTAATGATACATAAAACGCTAGCTAATCTATTTGTATATTTATCACTTTTTGTAACGTATAATATATCTTTCCATTTTTCATGAATTTTAGGAGTAGTTTTTAATTTTAAGTCTATAATATTAGAATTATGTGCACATAAATTACGAACTAAATTTAAAGTTTTTAACCACGATAATAACTCTTCTCCTGTTATTCCATATACATTTGCTAGTTTTTTCAATTTAGATGTAGATAATAATTCTATAATTTTAACTAAATCACCAAACGTAAGGATATTAACCATTAACCATACTGGCGGAAACTCAAAATTTGAATTTCTTATTTTTCTTTTAATTTCATTATTTGTAGTTGTAGTTAAATATTTAGTGAATTTTGTTTTAAATTCTTTCTCTTTATCTCTTAGGTAATATGTACAATATTCATTTCTATTACACCAACTAAAAAATTTTAAATATCCATACGCTCCCATTTTCCCGGAACCTAAAACATGCGAAAGATTTGTTTTAATAGAAACTTCAATATTTTCAATTGCATCAAATAGATTCATTCTTAGATGTTTATCGTTATAATATCTCTTAAGTACGTATTCAAAAGATATATTGCTATAATCTAATAATCCTTCTTTTTTAGTACAAAAAGGTTCTGCAAATTCCTTTATTTTATAGTAATTAATATGCTGTAATTTCTGAATAGCATTTAATTCATCTTTGAATGTCATATTTCTATCTTTAAAAAGTTGTATTTGTTCGTTAAATTCTAAATGTATTAATTCACTCATGTAAAATCTCCTAAAAAAAAGAGTCCCCATGTCAGTCGTAACTGCCTAAAAGGAATGGGGACATTGATATCTGATTAAATTATAATATAAATTTCAAAAAGTGTCAAGGGTTCCTTGAATCCACCTTGGCAAACTCCAAATTTTATAATTATTATTTATTTAATCACTAGTTTTTACAAATTTTATTTTGAAATTTGTTCTTTTAAGTCTCTTAACAATTATCAAATTTCTAAAAAACTAAAAACCATAAAAATTAGATTCATCAAAAATCGAACTAATGGAAAAATAGACTACAGAACAATTAATGCTCTATAGTCTATTAAAATAATATTAAATATTATCTATTTTTTCTTCTTAAAGCTACAGTTCCGAATAATCCTACGATTGCTGCTAAGAATCCATAAGAAGTTGTTTGTAATCCTGTGTTAGGTAATGCTTTTCCTTCTTTTCTGTTACTTACAGGTTTTGTAGCTACTTCTCCAGCTTCAGATTTAACTTCAGTTGAACCTTCTTTTTCTTTATGTACTTGAGCAAATGGATTCCAGTTGCTACCTGTGTTTTTATCACCTTCTGGTTTTATTGGTTGTGGTGCGCGAGGGCCTTCTGGCTGTTTTCCATCTGTTTGCTCTTCTACTAAAGCATATTTACTGAAATGCTCAGCTTCAAACGTAACGATGTTTCCATTACCACTATCATAAGTCGGTAATTTTTCTAATTGTAACTTATTATTTTGATCACGATATACATAATAAACTACTGATTTCCCTTTTGTATTAGTTAAAGTAACTGTTCTCTTAGAACCTACTGAATCAACAGTATTTCCTAAAGAATCGATAAGTTTTAAATCATAAACATTTGCTAATTTATATTTTGGATTGATAGCTTTTAATTCTTTAGTTAGTTCAGCTAATTCATCTTTATCTTTAACTTCTTCTGCATAGAAGTTAATCGCAGGGATTTTAGTACTATCAAAACGAACAGTTATTTTTCTATCTCCAACTGAATTTGATATTACTTTAGTTTTTGGTGCTTCTGGTAATTCAACTTTAAGGAAAGTTGGTTCCACTGGTTTAATTACTTTTGGTTCGTCAACTTTTGGTTTCTCAGCTTTTGGCTCTTCTACTTTTGGTTGCTCCACTTTCGGTTGTTCCACTTTCGGTTGTTCAACTTTATCAGTTCTGTATACAGATTTACCAGCTGGGTTTAGATCAAACTCAAAATTACTTAAATCACCTTTTGTCAAATCTAAGTCGTGAAGTTGTCTTAAATAGTAGTGACCCGGATCTGTATTTTTGAAATTTTTAATATAAAATACATCATTACCTTCACTGTCTAAAGTCATATCAACATCAAAACTTCCAGATCCTCCAATCATTTCTCCATCTTTTTTTTGAGAAATTGTAATCATACCAGGTAATTCTTTATAATGATATACTAAAACAGCTTTTCCTGTTATTCTTTCAGCTTCAGTACCCGGTTTATTAGGACTATAATATTCTTTCAACCTTTTATCTGCAAATCTTTCTAAACCTTTTTTATACTTAACTGTAACTTTTAATACATCATTTCCACCTACTTGCGTTTTATCTGAATATACTAAATAATCTTTATCTCCCAATTCTGGCAACTTAGTTTCACTTAGATTCTTTATTTTTGTTTTATTATCGTATTTATATAAATCTTTTCTACTTAAATCAATTCCAGGACCGTCTCCTGTAATAACTCCATTTTCCTCTTTACTATCAGTATAAATGTTCTCATCAGAGAAATCATTATTTTTAAAACTATTTGAAAGGAAAATATTATTTAATAAATAGTTACCACCTGTAAGTTTACTAGTATCTGCCAGATAAGAATTTTTTACTGTTCCTTTTTTAACACTTAATTCATACTTACTTCCATTCGCTTCGTTTATATATTCAACTGAACCTACGGATAAATCATCACTTGAAGTTTGGATATTTAGATTTTTATTGTTGTCTAAAGAAATATCTTTTAATGTATAGTCAACAAAACTATCAACTTTCTTCTTGTTGATATTATGACGACCCCATCCACCTTCATATGCTTTATCAAGAGCTAAAGGATTGCTAGCAGTTACGATTTTCTCTTTTTTCTCTAGTTCACTTGGATGAGTACTTGGATGCTCATTAGGAACTGTATTTGGGTGGGGGCTGCTAGGTAATGTACTCGGATGCGGTGTATTTGGTGTATCCACTGCAAAAATATCTGCTTGAGGTATTACTATACCGGCTGCAGTTAAAAACGATGCAATTGCTGCACTTGTTAATAATTTTTTCTTCATCTATTTTTCTCCTTTTTTTAAAATAATAACTAAAATGTCAATATAATAAGACAATTATATTTTACTATAAATACTTATATAAGTTATAAAATATTACAAAATTGAATATTTCTTTGTTTTAACAACGTAAAATTTAAGAGAAAGTTACAAATTTGTAACTACTAAATACTAATCCTAAAAAAGCATTAACCTTATCAACAAAAAATAGACTACAGAACAATTAATGCTCTATAGTCTATTTAAAATATTATTAAATATTATCTATTTTTTCTTCTTAATGCCGCAGCTCCGAATAATCCTACGATTGCTGCTAAGAATCCATAAGAAGTTGTTTGTAATCCTGTGTTAGGTAAAGCTTTACCTTCTTTTCTGTTACTTACAGGTTTTGTAGCTACTTCTCCAGTTTCAGATTTCACTTCAGTTGAACCTTCTTTTGCTTTTTGTCCTTGAGCAAATGGATTCCAACTGTTGTCTTTTTCAGATTTTGTCGTTTCTTTTTTATCACCTTTCGGTGTTTCACTTGGTTTTAATGTTTCTTCTTTACCTGGTTTTGGCGTTTCATCTT
>CAUUCZ010000113.1:0-3800 GCA_963543895.1 uncultured Gemella sp.
ATAGGAAATCGTCTTTGAATGGTTCTTGTAATATCTTGTACTGCAGCTCCTGTTTTCGCAGTAACTACCGCTATATTTTGACTGAAGCTTGGGATCCTTTTTTTATATTGAGGTAAGAACAATCCTTCTTTCTCAAGTTTTTCTTTTAACTCTAAAAACTTCTGATACAGTTCTCCTATTCTATCTTTTTTCATATCAAGAACAACAAGGTTTACTTCACCACGCTTCAGGTAAAAATCAACCTTAGTTTTTATTAGTACTGTATCACCATCTTTAAAGTCTTTTGATCTAGCTCCAAACCAGTTTGCTCGAATTACTGAATTTTCATCTTTTATTGAAAAATAAATATTATTTCCGTGAGGCTTAAAATTTGATATTTCACCTTTAATATAGACCTCACCCAAATATGGATCTAATTTAAACTTACGTTCAATATATTTATTTAACGCTGTAACGGTTAGATACGTCTTTTCTTCCATCTAACTTTACCTCTTATTTTGTTGAGTTTTCTACAATACCTTTTAATACTCCATTGATAAACTTATAACTTTCATCTTTTTCACTATATTTTTTTGAAAGTTCAACAGCTTCATTTATTGAAACTTTATAAGGAATATCACTATATAGTATTTCATATGCAGAAATACGTAAAATCTGTCTATCCATTTTTGAAAGACGTTCTAATTTCCAATCTTTTAAATTATTAGAAATAATTTCATCAATTTCTTCTTTCTTTTCTAATATTTCTGTTAATGTTCTATTAACATAAATACTAGTTGAGATTTCTTCTTGTTCTAAATCTAAAAGTTCTATAAAATCTAATTCCGTATTTTCTACTTGGAATAAAATTTTAAAAACTGCTTCTCTAAGTTCGTGTCTACTCTTCATTTATATCTCCTAAATTAAAAATCAATTCCTATAATATTAACATTTACAGTTTTAGTACTAATTTCTGTCATATTAAAAATAGAATTTCTAACATTCTCTTGAATTTTTCTTGCTGTTTTAGTTACTGAATATCCAGCTTTTAAGTTACAATACACATCAATAATTAATTCTGTACCTGCAAATTCTAATTCAACTCCACGTGAATATACTTTTTTTCCTAATAATTTAGAAACACCATCTACCTCAGTTGTTGCAATATTAGCAATAACTTCTAAAGCGCTTGGGTTAATTTCTACTTTTCCTAATTTTTTTGTTTCCATTTACTTATCCTCCAAAATTATATTTAATATTAAAACAATCTAATATTAAATTATTATTTGTCCATAATAATCCTATTAATTATACCATATTTTCAGAGAAAAAGGGAGAGATTACCTCAAAATAGTTATTGTCGAAAATACTATTTTATCTAGGTAATCCCTTCCTTATGATTTATGTATTAGTAATTAAATATTAGCTAATAATTCTTCGAATGCTTTATCGATATTATCTTTATTCTTAGCTCCTGCTTGAGCCATATCTGGACGTCCACCACCACGTCCATCACATACTGTAGCTAGCACGTTTACTAGTTTTCCAGCATTGTATTTATCAGTGATAGCTTTATCTACAGCTACAACAAAGTTTACTTTATCTTCATTTACAGAAGCAAAGGCAATAACATAGTTTTCTAACTTAGACTTAGCGTTGTCAACAAGTTGTTTTAAGTGATTCATGTTTTCAGATTCAAAAACACTTGTAAGTACGTTAACACCATTAACTTCTTTAATATTATTTACTAAGTTGTTTAACTCAGCATTAGCTATTTTTTGTTGTAAACTTTCTTTTTCTTTAGATAGTTTCTTAATATCAGATTGTAATGCAGATACTTTTTCTACTACATTTGACGCATTAGCTTTTGTTAGTTTTTCAACAGAACGTAGAGTTTCTTCTTGCTCTCTTAGGTACTCGTATGCAGCTTTCCCTGTTAGAGCTTCGATTCTTCGAACCCCTGCAGCTACTCCTGATTCAGAAACAATCTTGAAGATACCTACTTCAGCACTGTTAGCATTGTGAGTTCCTCCACATAGTTCGATAGAGTAATCACCAATAGAAACAACACGTACAACATCACCGTATTTTTCACCGAATAATGCTTGAGCACCAAGCTTTCTAGCTTCAGCAATAGGCATTTCTTCTGTTTTGATTTCTAACGCATTCCAAATTTGTTTGTTAACTTCTTGCTCAACTCTTTCAATTTCTTCTTTTGTAAGTGGAGCGAAGTGAGTAATATCGAATCGTAATTTTTCATCAGTTACTAAAGATCCTGCTTGTTTAATGTGAGATCCAACTTCATGACGAAGTGCTTCATTTAATAAGTGAGTTGCAGTATGGTTTTTCTCAATATTTAATCTATAAGCTCTATTAACTTCTAGTTTGTATTCTTTACCAACTACTAATTCACCCTCCACTACTTTGACAAAGTGAATGTGACGTTTGTCAGGAAGTTTCTTAACATCAACAACTTCAGCTTTAAATCCTTCTGCT
The DNA here is from genome assembly GCA_963543895.1 of uncultured Gemella sp. Lineage (GTDB taxonomy): Bacteria > Bacillota > Bacilli > Staphylococcales > Gemellaceae > Gemella. Next base: position 2,476 of record CAUUCZ010000113.1, read on the forward strand.
GTTACTAAACCTTTATCAGCAACTTGCCCACCACTTTCAGCGTAGAATGGAGTTTTTTCAAATACAACTTTTACAATTTCTTCACCTTTATAGTTTTCTAATAGATTATCTTCTTTATCAACTATTGCTAGTACTTTACCTTCATCTGTAAGGTTAGTGTAACCTGTAAATTCGCTATCTCCTACTATTCTGCTGTATAAGTCAGATTGTACTTGCATTGAAGAATCGTCTTGACGTGAAGAACGAGCACGCTCTTTTTGTTTTTCCATTTCTTCATTAAATCCATCGATATCTACTGTTAATCCTAATTCTTCAGCATACTCTTCTGTTAATTCAATTGGGAAACCAAATGTATCATAAAGTTTGAATGCATCTTTTCCTGAGATAACTTTTGTAGTATCTTTAACTTCTTTAGCAATATTATTTAAGATTGTTTCACCTTCATGTAGCGTTTCATGGAATCTATCCTCTTCTTTAAGAATTACATCTTTAACAAAGTTTGCACTTTCTTTAACGTTTGGATAATAGTCTTCCATAATTTCAGCAACTACATCAGTTAGTTTATACATGAATGAGTTATTTAAACCTAAAACTTTTGCAAATCGTACAGCACGACGTAATAATCTTCTTAAGATATATCCACGTCCTTCATTTGATGGTAAAGCTCCATCAGCAATAGCGAATGCTACAGTTCTGATGTGGTCAGCGATAACTTTAAATGCTACATCTTGTTCAGCATTTACACCGTATTTAGCACCTGAAAGTTTTTCAATTTCTCTAATAATTGGGATAAATAAATCTGTATCAAAGTTAGTTGGAACATCTTGTAATACAGAAACAATTCTTTCTAACCCCATCCCTGTATCTATGTTCTTCGCTGGAAGTTCTGTATATGTACCATCAGCATTGTGGTTATATTGACTGAATACTACGTTCCATACTTCAAGATATCTATCGTTTTCCCCACCTGGATACATTTCTTCTTTTGGTGACCATGTATCTGCATCTTCTCCACGGTCATAGAAGATTTCTGTATTTGGTCCAGACGGTCCTTCACCGATATCCCAGAAGTTACCTTCAATTCGAATAATTCTTTCTTCAGGTAATCCAATAACATTGTGCCATAAATCATATGCTTCTGTATCTTCAGGGTGAATTGTTACTGATAATTTTTCTTTTTCTAATCCTAACCATTTCTCAGAAGTTAAGAATTCCCAAGCCCAAGGTACTGCTTCGTTTTTGAAGTAGTCACCGATTGAGAAGTTACCTAACATCTCGAAGAATGTGTGGTGACGTGCAGTTTTCCCTACATTTTCAATATCATT
>CAUUCZ010000114.1:0-3794 GCA_963543895.1 uncultured Gemella sp.
GGTGCGTGTTAGTAACAAAGGGTTATACCCGAAGAGAAAACCACCCCTTTTCAGGAGTGGTCATTATTTAGGGTATCAAAAAAGATTTTAACGAAAATCAGAATTTTAAACTTTTGTAAGTGTTTTTTGTCTTATTACTTTATAAATTACTGCTTACATGCTATAATAATATAGTTAAATATAAGTAAGTTGAGGTTTGAGAATATGAGTATGATGAAAAAATTCAATAATCTTTTTGTAGGAGAAGAGGATTTTGAAGAAGAAGTAGTAGAAAAAAATGAAGTAAGGCAAGAACAACCTAAGCCGAGACCGGTGAAAAAGGAGAATCCAGTGGTAAGTAAACAAAATGTACAAAGTCAATCCGCAGGAAGAACTAATAATGTAATACTAACAGAACCATTAGTATTTGCGGATAGCAAAGATATCGTGGATGATATTAAACGTAACAAAGTAGTAATTATAAACTTGAGTAAGTTGGATATTGAGACTTCTGATAGACTTCTAGATTTTATTTCTGGAGGAATTTATGCATTAGGAGCTAGACTAAAAACTATTGGGGAAGATATTTACCTATGTGTTCCTAATGGAGTTGAAGTTTCAGGAGATTTTTACGAAGGAGAGTATTAATATTGTTAAATATAACAGAGTATTTTTGGGTATATAAATTCGTAAAATATTTATTTAATTTTTATGAATACAGTATGTTAGCGTATATTTTAACTTCATGGTTTCCTCAAATTAAAAATAATTTTATTGTAGAGTTTTTAGAGGCAATCTGCGAACCGTATCTAAAAATCTTTAGAAAGATTATTCCACCATTCGGAATGTTAGATATATCACCGATAGCAGCTCTTGTAGTACTTAGTGTTATAGAAAACTTAATAATAGCACTTTTATTTAAGTTATCTTAATGCTATGAAGAAGATAAATTTTTTACAACAAGCGTCTGCTGAACAAAGAGAAGTAGCTGAAAAATTACTGCAAAGTATTAGTTTTGTGGAAAATCGTAATACCGTTACGAAATTCTTAACGAACTTTGAACAAATTGTTCTTAGTCAAATAGTAGCGTATAACTATAGTGATTTTAAAGTTGAATTTTTTGGTGGTTTTGATGATGCTGAAAGAAAAAAAGCTAAGATTATTTCTAATGAATATTATGATGTAGATTACGATATTGTTTGTTTAAAAGCAAAGTTTAATAATAAATTTAATAATGTAGAACATAGAAATATTCTAGGAGCAATTCATAATCTTGGAATCAATTTTAATAGATTTGGGGATATAATTGTTTTAGAAAATGAGGTTTATATTTTTGTTGATGAAGAAATTGCTGATTATATAGCAATGGAATTTACAAAAGCAGGAAGAGTAAATCTTGATTTTCAAAGAGTTGATCTCGCAGAAGTAGAAATCGAAAAAAAATATGAAGACTTTGAAATAGTTAGTTCATCGTTTCGAATAGATTCTATAGTAGCTAAGATTACAAATAAATCTCGCAGTAAGGTAAAAGAATTTTTAGAACAAGATTTTATTAAACTAAACCATGTAGTTCTAAGGAATGGAGAAAAGACCTGTACTTCAGAAGATATAATATCAATAAGAAAGTATGGAAGATTTGTAGTTAAGGGGTACACGCAAAATAAAAAAAGTTTAAAATATAGAATAACAATTTCAAAATTAGTTTAAAAGTAGATGGTAAATATATGCCGGCTATTTTTTTAATATTTTTCTTGAATTATGAGCGTTTTCATTTTTATTATAAACTTATTGTGCTATACTCTATGATATAAAATAAAATATATACAAATATGAGGTAGGTAAAATGAAAAAAATATTATTAACTATTTTTTCTTTTCTATTGGTATTTTCTTTAATTGGTTGTTCTCAAAAAAGTACAACAAAAGAAGAAAAAGTGTTGAAATTAGGTGTAGTGCCTAGTAGTAATAGCGAAAAGCTAGTAGATGACCTTACGCCGTTTGCTAAAGCACTGGGTGATAAATTAGGTATGAAAGTAGAAGTATTTACAGCAAGTAGCTATATAGGGGTTATAGAAGGAATAGGTAGTGGAAGTGTAGACTTTGGACTAGTTCCGCCATTTTCTGCTGTCCTTTCTAATAAACAAAGTAATACAAAAAATCTCCTTGTAGGTAAAAGTACAAGTGGTAAACCAGGTTACTTTGCAGAAGTCTTTGTAAGAAAAGATTCTGATATAAAAAGTATTGCTGATTTAAAAGGTAAGAAAATTGCTTTTGTTGATCCATCTTCAGCTTCAGGTTATATTTATGCAGGTGCAATGCTGAAAGATGCCGGTATTGATTTAGAAAAAGATATTCAATACCAATTTAGTGGGGGACACGATAAAAGTTTACAATTATTACTAAATAAAGATGTAGATGCGGTAGCAAGCTATGAAAATGTAATAAGAAAATATACTAAAGAATTTCCAACATTAAAAGAAGATGTTAAAGTTATCGCTAAGAGTGATTTAATTCCAGGTGTAACAGTGGTCGCATCTAACAATCTTGATGAAGAAACTCAGAAAAAAGTAAAACAAGCTTTACTAGAGATTCAAAATGATAAAGAAACAATTCAAATTTTAACAAATTTATTTAGTATTACAGGATTTGAAGAACCAAATAATGATGCATATAAAGCTATTGAAAAAATCTCTGAGAAAATGAATATTGACTTAAATAAAGTTAAATAAAAGGGATATTTCATATAGAGATTAAATATAAAAAAAGACAGCTATAATATGCTAAAAATCAACGTTTGTTAGGTAAATAATATTATAAAATTGAAAATAATAAAAAAAATTATACAAAAGTATTGACATTATGTTAATACTTTTGTATAATAAATATTGTTCGTTAGGAACACAAATATTTATCCACAGTAGCTCAGTTGGTAGTAGCATCTGACTGTTAATCAGAGGGTCGCAGGTTCGAGTCCTGCCTGTGGAGTTGGAGTAGTACTCAAGAGGCTGAAGAGGCGCCCCTGCTAAGGGTGTAGGTCGGGAAACCGGCGCGAGGGTTCAAATCCCTCCTGCTCCGTTTTTTTATTGGCCCGTTGGTCAAGTGGTTAAGACACCGCCCTTTCACGGCGGTAACACGGGTTCGAATCCCGTACGGGTCACCATTTGAAATAATACATTGAGAATAAGAGTTAGGTCCCGTGGTGTAGCGGTTATCACGCCTGCCTGTCACGCAGGAGATCGCGGGTTCGATTCCCGTCGGGACCGCCATTTTTGCCTTGATAGCTCAGTTGGTAGAGCAATGGATTGAAGCTCCATGTGTCGGCAGTTCGACTCTGTCTCAAGGCATTTTTTTATTTTAACTTAATATTTTGGCGGCTGTGGCGAAGTGGTTAACGCATCGGATTGTGGTTCCGACATTCGGGGGTTCGATTCCCCTCAGCCGCCCCATTTTTTTGAATTGAAGTAGAGAAGTAGTGTAAGTTTACATTACTTCTCTTTTTATATATAAAACTATAGTTTGTACTTGTTTACTTTTGTAAGCAAAATATTAGCATATTTATAAAAAGAGGAGTAAAATAGTATTTATAAAATATTAGGAGATTAAAAAAATGGAAAAATCATTCGAACAACACTTAGAAAACTTTAAAGTTATCGATTCAAAAACTGCAATCGAAAAAATTGAATCAAAAGAAAAATTTGTATTATTTATTGGGAGATCTTCATGCCCATTTTGTAGAAAATTCATGCCGAAATTAAGTGAAGTAGTTGTTTCTAATAAAGTAGAAGCATTCTTCCTTAACTCTGAAGATTTCTCAGA
>CAUUCZ010000115.1:0-3743 GCA_963543895.1 uncultured Gemella sp.
GGCTTGAAAAAAGCTCGTAAAGCGTCACAATTTAGTAAACGTTAAAACTTATTTAAACTTATTGAAAGCATTTCGTCTAATACGAGATGCTTTTTTTCTGGTTTAATTTTACAAATTGGGAAAATTAAAAAGTACAAATTAATGAAGTGATTATTGATAAAAATAGTTAATAATTGGTTAAACAAAATATATAACTCGTTTATAAATTTATAGAAATGAACCATTATAAATCTCCTCTTAAATATTGAAAAAACCATTGGCAGTGGACATACTTTAAGACTATATATTTCTGAAACTAGTTTCACAATACAAATATTGACATGCAATTATTAATTGGTGGATTTTAAGTTGACATCTACAAAGTTTAATGTTAGAATACATTCAAAAATATATTTGAATGAGGTGTTTTATGATTCAAAATATTGTTACTTCAATAATCCTGTATTCTGGGACAGCCGTAGACTTACTTATTATCCTAATGTTATTTTTTGCCAAAAGAAAAAGCAGAAAAGACATCATTAACATCTATTTAGGACAATTTCTAGGCTCTGTTAGTCTAATATTGCTAAGTTTGCTTTTTGCATTTGTCTTACATTATATTCCTAGTAAAGGGATTTTAGGTTTGCTCGGTTTGATTCCAATTTTCTTAGGTCTCAAAGTTTTATTTTTAGGAGATTCTGATGGAGAAACTATTGCCAAAGAAGGGTTGCGCAAAGATAATAAAAACTTGATTTTTCTAGTCGCTATGATTACTTTTGCAAGTTGTGGTGCCGACAATATTGGTATCTTTGTCCCATATTTTATTACATTAAATTTAGCGGATTTGATAGTGGCTTTACTTACATTTCTAGTCATGATTTATCTCTTGGTTTTTTCTGCCCAAAAATTGGCACAAGTCCCATCTGTTGGAGAAACTTTGGAAAAATATAGCAGATGGTTTATTGCCGTTGTTTATTTAGGATTGGGGATATATATCCTGATTGAAAATAACAGTTTTAACATGCTATGGACTATGTTAGGATAGGAGAAAATATTATGAAAAAAGATAGTATCTGCCAAGTGAATATTATAAATCAACAAAATGTTACAACCGCAATGAACTACCTTGAAAAGGAAAAAGTCCAAAAATCACTTCGCATTTTAACAAAATTTACCGATAATAAACAGATAAATATCATCTTTTATCTCCTTGCCGTCGAAGAACTCTGTGTTTGCGATATAGCCTGTTTATTAAATCTCAGTATGGCATCTGCCTCCCACCATCTTCGTAAACTAGCCAATGAAAACATCTTGGACACTAGAAGAGAGGGGAAAATTATATATTATTTTATAAAAGATGAAGAAATCAGAGATTTTTTTAATCAACTAGGATAACAACTATTTTTACTACTTTACCATAATTATATATAGGACTTATTTATGAAATTTTTTGATGAAATTTACTCATAAGAAATACCTACTCGTATCATGTTGATACTGTCAATAAATATGTATAAACACTCAAGTAGAGTTACGGAGTATTAATCAAATAAGCTTTCGAGTGTGTCATAACGTTGGCTAAACCCTTTATGGATTCGTTGACTTTGCTTGAAATTATAATCTTCAAACAAAGTAACTAAGTAACGTTCCAGAGACTCCTCGTTAGGAAAAAACTTCTTTTTCGTTTGACGTTTGATTTCTTTATTAAGAGACTCAATGAGGTTTGTCGAATAAATGCTGTGCCAAATCTGGTAGTGAAACTGATAATATGCGCTATTATAACCTATTTGTACATTTTTATTTTATCAAAACTGTACATTCTTATTTTATCATTTTCAATTAGTAAGTCTAGAATCACCAGATTATGGTTTCCATTTGTTTCGACACACTCATGATTCAACGTTACTTAATGTAGGTACAAATTGGAAAGAACTTGGGGCATAAGTCAATGTCAACTACTATGGATACTTACGCAGAGTTAGCACCTTAAAGAAAGCTAGAAGCAGTCAGCATTTATTTAGATAAGATTGCTGAAATAACATTAATTGCCTTTACAGAAATAAAATTATCGCTATATCAAAATATTAATATTCTGATATAGCGATTGATTTCAAATTTTTCATATTATTAACTTTATTATTTACCAACTAATTACTTTTCCATCTTCTATTTTGATATCAGCATCATAAAGTCTGTTTAGAAGAGTTTCATCGAAAAAGTTAGCAGCTTGATCATTTTTAATTACTTTTCCATCAAGAAGAGCAATAATATTGTCACTATAAGCAAGTGCTTGATTTATATCGTGTAATACCATGATAATAGTAATTCCTAGAGATCTATTAAGATCTCTAACAAGTTGCATTATAGATTTTTGATATTTTATATCAAGGAAAGTAGTAGGCTCGTCTAGTATAATAATATCAGTACTTTGTGCTAATGCCATTGCGATATAAACACGTTGAAGCTGACCTCCCGATAACTCATCTACACGTTTATCTTTATAAGCCTGTAAACTAGTTTTTTCAAGTGCAAATTCAATTTTTTCAATATCATTAGCGTTAGGTTTATAAAAGAAAATGTTCTGGTAAGGAAGTCTAGCGAAACTAACCATATCATAAACGGTAATTTCTCGTGGAGTTTCATTCTTTTGATAAACAACTGCAAGAATACTCGCAAGTTCTTTTAATGAATATGAATTTAATTCTTTACCTTCAATTTTTACACTTCCAGCATTATAGTTTAAATTTTTTGCTAATATTTTTATAAGTGTACTTTTACCACAACCATTTTTACCAAGAAGGGTAGTAATCTTACCTTTTTCAATGCTTACATTTAGACCTTCAAAAAGAGCATTTTTATTATCATACTTAAACGTCAGGTTATTAATTTCTATTATATTTTCCATTAACTTACTCCTTTCTTAACTAAAATAATAAATGCAGGTCCACCTATAATCATCATTATTAAATCAGCAGGTATTTCGATAGGTGCGAAAATAACACGACCGATTGTATCGAATAATAGTAGAATAAATGCTCCTAGTAGAGCACTAAATGGGATGGTGTAAATATGATTTCGTCCAATTATAATCTTAGCAATATGAGGTGTGATAAGAGCTAAGAAGACCATAACACCAGCAACGGCTGTAGAAACAGAAGCAAGAGCTACTGCAACAAATGAAATTAATAAACGAATCACATTAATATTAATACCAAGTGAACTGATAATATTATCATCTAAAGCGAAGATATTACATAGTTTAGCTAAGAAGAAGCTAATAATTAGCAGTAGTGGAATCCAACCCAATAATAATGAAACATCATCCCAGTTTTTAGTTCCTAAACCAACAGTTTTGAATGCAGATGAAGTAGTAGAGTTAGCTTGGTTCAAGTACTGCATAGAACTTAGTATTCCTGTGAAGAAATAACTTATTGCGATACCGATTAAAATAATTTTAACATTATTTTTGGTTCTACCTGCTAGGTAATAAATGATTAAGAAACCAAGGACACCACCAATGATAGAAAATACAGACTTAAATATCATAAATTGTGGGAATATCCCTAATCCTAAGTATAAAAATAGGTTGGCTCCACTAGAAACACCAATAATACTAGGGTCGACAAGTGGGTTCTTTAATACTGTTTGTAATAATAGACCACTAACTCCAAGAGCAGCACCTACTAGTAAGGTGATAATAATTCTTGGAAAACGAACGTCTATAATTGCATTTACATTGGCATATTCTCCGGTAAAGATACCAA
>CAUUCZ010000116.1:0-3647 GCA_963543895.1 uncultured Gemella sp.
TCGTGTAAACTGTAAGTAACCACACTGACCAGAACACAGGAAAATTCTATGAGCTGCCACCACCTTACCATAACTGAACAAATTAAGACAGAAAATTACCTAGAATTAAGTCTCAAACCAATCCAAAAAGCGAGAAAATTAGGCATTCACAAATCAACCCTTTCAAAAGAATTAAGGAGTTGTAATGACACTTACTCTGCACAAGCAGTCCAAACACACTATGAGAAACTGGCTAAGCAGAAGGGAAGAAAATCGAGTTGGACTCCTGAATTGAAGCAAGAAATTGAAGAACGATTACAATCTTCATGGTCTCCAGAACAAATTTGTAGTCGTTATCAACTTGAAAATAAGTCCATGGTGTTCTTCAAAAGCCAATTTGTAAAATTAAGCTAGACAGAAAAAGCCATCTATGTTAGACTCAGATAAACACCACATTTGTCTGAAAGAAACTAACATAAATGATCTATACTCGTCTTACCACAAACGAGCTAGTAATGATAGAGGCTTACTATCAAGAAAACACAAAAGTTTCAGATATTGTGACCTCACTTGGCAGATCAAAACAGACAATCTACAATGTCATCAACTATCTGAAAGAGGGGCACTCTGCTTATGATTACTATAACCGTTATAAAGTCAATAAGAAACGTTGTGGTCGGAATAAAACAAGTCTTACGCAATCAGAAAAAGATTTTATCCAAACTCATTTAGAACAAAATTGGAGCCTTGATGTCATTAAAGGAACTTATCCAGATAACGTTTCTTGTTCCATGAGAACTCTCTATCGACTAGCAGACCGTGGTATTTTAAAGAAAGAGGATTCCCCTTGGAAAGGCAAAAGAAAACCAAATGGTCATAGCGAAATACGAGGAAAACAAGCGTTTCGCAGAGATTTACGTGAGAGAGCTGATATCTATACTGATTTTCATACAGAATGTAGATTAGTAGTTGCTTTTATAGCTTATATAGTAATTATCCTTATAAATTTTTTACTATTAAAAAACTCTAAGATCACTCTTTTTTCAAGCTTTTTATTTTTCACATATACAGTTTATGTATTATCATTAATTTGGTTTATAAAAAATAAATTAATCGCAAATATCGACTCTGTTGATTTCGATGTAAAATAAAAGTACTTAAATTAATCATATAGGATTATTTAAGTACTTTTTGTTATTTTCTGTAAGTTATCATAGATTCAATTCTTGAAATTTTTATGGAATATAACTTTATATATTAAAAAACGAAAAACTGAAAAATATATAAAAACTTTTTTTCAAAAAACGAGAAAAAAACTTACGAAAAAATTTTTTTTATGCTATAATCTGTTCATATTTCTTAAAAAAATTGAAAGGAATCAACATGACATTAAAAAGAAATTCTAAATTATTTTTAGTTCTATTTTTAGGGACTTTATCGGCTTTTGGACCTTTTGTTACAGATTTATATTTACCAGCACTACCTACTATGAGTTCGTATTTTAATTCTAGTACATCAACAATTCAACTTACTCTAACAGGTAGTATGGTCGGACTTGCATTAGGACAGCTACTTATCGGACCTATTAGTGATAAATACGGTCGTAAAAATCCATTAATAATCAGCTTAATAGTTTATTTAATAAGTACTATTGCTATTATCATTTTTCCTAATGTATACGCAATGATAGCATTACGATTTATCCAAGGTGTATCTTCTGCAGGAGCTGTAGTTATTTCTCGTGCTATTTCTACAGATTTATACCACGGACGTGAATTAGCTGCTTTCTTTGCCCTGCTTATGGCGGTTAATGGCTTAGCTCCTATTCTTTCTCCTATTCTAGGAAGTATATTACTAGTACTTACAGACTGGAGAGGAATTTTCGTTACACTTGCTCTTATAGGTGTAATTTTATTAGCTGTAAGCTTTAAATTCAATGAATCTTTAGCCATTGAAAAACGCATAGATCTTCCAATAACTAAGACATATTATTCTATTGTACATGTTGCGAAAAATAGACTATTCTTTGCTCTTGTTATTATTCAAGGATTTGCCTTAGCTACTATGTTCGCCTATATTGCAGCTTCACCCTTCATCTTACAAACTCACTATAGTTTAAGTCCATTAATGTATAGCTTATGTTTTGCTTTAAATGGCTTTGCTATAGTTTTAGGAAGTAAGAGCGCTGGTAATTTCAAAGAGAAAATTAGTATCAAGCTAGGCTTATCACTTATGTTATTAGTCAGTATCTACCTTGCGGTGGCACTAACTCTTACACTACCTTTCCTATTTATCGAAGTAGGATTCTTCCTTCTTTTACTAGGATTAGGATTTATTTTACCTGCTGGTTCTGCTATCGCTATGAGTTTAGAACGTGAACGTGCTGGAAGTGCTTCAGCTTTCTTTGGATTCGTTCCATTTTTCTTAGGTGGTGTAGTTTCTCCTTTAGTAGGTATCGGAAACATCTTCCACTCTAGTGCAATAGCAATCGTAATTTGCTCAGCTATATCATTTATAACATTCAAACTAGTTGAAAAGAAAATATAAAATAAAAAAATCTAAGTTATAAAATAGGATAACCCCTCTACTTTAAAGACGAGTTCATCCTCTATGACTTAGATTTTCTTTTCCACTTAAAAGCATTATCATCTTTATTATATCATATGTTCTTTGTTATTATAAGACTTGTTTTATCCTTTTATTTATGATAAGTTGTAAGTGAAAAATAATAGCATGTATTTTGGGGAGTCGCTCAAAAATTTTTATTTCAAAAAATCAATTTTCTTGAGTCAACCTAAATAAAAAAGGGGGGGATTAAAATGTATATTCCAACAATAGTAATAATTTGTATGGTATGTGGCGGTATAGGTGGAGCTGTAGGCTCTTATCTTACAAAAAAGAATAAAAAAAGAAATAAAGAAGACGATTAATCGTCTTCTTTTACTTATTTATTACATTCCCCAAGCAGATAAACCTTGTGCTTGATATGCACGAGTTGCTGCATCAATTTGATCTTGAACTGTTGCTGTAGATCCCCATCCAGGCATTGTTTGGAATAATCCACTAGCTCCAGAAGCATTTCTAGCTCCTACTTGACCATTTGATTCACGAGCGATGATGTGTTCCCAAGTTGATGCTGGTACTCCAGTACGACGAGCCATTTCTTGAGCTGCTGCTGCTCCATCTGCCCCTGCAGTGTTACCATTTGATAATACAACAGATCCACCTGGTGCTGAATATGATTGAGCTGGCGCTGAGTATGATTGTTGCGCTGCTACTTCTTGTTGTTGAGCTGCTGGACGTTGCTTAGTTCCTACTACTACAACTTTTGCTGTAGCTTCAGTAATTACTTTCTCAGAAGCAACTTCTCTAGATACTTCTTTACCTTTTTCTCTTACAACGTTGTAAGTAACTTCTTTCTCACCATTCTTACCTTCAACTTTTGTAACTTTCTCATCTACATATTTAGAATCATCTTTTTCTTCTTTAGTTTCAAATTTAATTACTTCTTTTTTAGTTTCAGTAGTTTTTCCAGTTCTAGCAATTTTAATTGTATCAACTGTTGCTACTTCACTATTTAATCCTGGTGTAACTTCATCTTTTTCACCAAGAGTGATGTTTAATTCTTTTAAGATATCTTCAACTTTTTTGTAAGTAGTTTTTCTTAC
>CAUUCZ010000117.1:0-3620 GCA_963543895.1 uncultured Gemella sp.
ATATCTTTACCTAATTCTGCTGTTTGAACTATAATAGTTACTTCGCCTTTATGTGTTTCCACAAATCCTTCACTTACAGCTAGATATTCTTCACGTCCATCGGGAAAAATCACTTTAAGAGGACCAACCTTTAATGATGCAACCATAGGAACATGGTTAGCCATTACACCAAGTTGTCCACTTGTAGTTCCCAATACAACCATAGAAGCTTCTTTAGCGCTATAAGCTTCTCCATTAGGAGTAACAATGCTTACACTTAAAGTATTCATTTATTTACCTCCTATTTGTATTATACTTCTACTCCTAGTTTACGAGCTTTTTCTAATACGTCTTCAATTCCACCAACTAGACGGAATGCATCTTCAGGAATGTGGTCATATTTACCATCTAGGATTCCTTTAAATGCTTCCACTGATTCAGATACTGGTACGTATGAACCAGGTTGACCTGTGAATTGTTCAGCTACGTGGAAGTTTTGTGATAAGAAGAATTGAACACGACGTGCTCTATCAACTGTTTTCTTATCTTCATCACTTAACTCATCCATACCTAAGATGGCGATAATATCTTGTAATTCACGATATTTTTGAAGAGTTCTTTGAATTCTAGTCGCAACTTGATAGTGTTCTTCTCCTACGATTTCAGGAGCTAATGCTCTTGATGTAGAAGCAAGTGGGTCAACGGCTGGGTAGATACCCATCTCTGTTAACGCACGCTCAAGGTTTGTTGTTGCATCTAAGTGGGCGAATGTAGTCGCTGGAGCCGGGTCAGTATAGTCATCGGCTGGTACGTAAATCGCTTGGATCGATGTAACAGAACCTTTTTTAGTTGATGTGATACGTTCTTGTAAACGACCCATCTCTGTAGCAAGTGTTGGTTGGTAACCAACGGCTGATGGCATACGTCCTAATAACGCAGAAACCTCAGAACCTGCTTGTGTGAAACGGAAAATGTTATCGATGAATAGAAGTACGTCTTGTCCTTCTTCATCACGGAAGTATTCCGCCATTGTTAATCCTGTTAATGCTACACGCATACGAGCACCTGGTGGTTCATTCATTTGTCCGAATACCATGGCTGTTTTGTTAATAACACCAGAATCTTTCATTTCATAGTATAAGTCATTTCCTTCACGAGTACGCTCACCTACACCTGTGAATACTGATAATCCACCGTGTTGTTGCGCAACGTTGTTGATAAGTTCTTGGATAAGAACCGTTTTACCAACTCCCGCACCACCGAAAAGACCGATTTTACCACCTTTAATGTATGGTGCAAGTAAGTCGATAACTTTAATACCTGTTTCAAGAACCTCAACGTGAGTTGATAATTCTTCGAATGTTGGAGCTTCTTTGTGAATTGAATCTTTACGAACTTCTGCTCCTGCTTCTTCACCGTGGTCAACTGCTTCACCTAATACGTTAAAAACACGACCTAATGTGTAGTTACCTACAGGAACTGTAATTGGTGCTCCTGTATCTACTACTTCTGCTCCCCTATTTAATCCATCAGTAGATGACATAGCGATTGTTCTTACTACGTTATCACCAATTTCTAGAGAAACTTCAAGAACTAATTTTTCTTTTTTCCCATCGCCTTTTTCTATGTAAACTTCTAAAGCGTTTAATAGATTTGGCATATGCCCTGATTCGAATTTAACATCTACTACAGGTCCCATAACTTGGAGAATATAACCTTTATTCATATGTTGTATGCTAACTTAATAGCTTCTCCTTTCTCATTACTATTTTGTTGCTGCTGCTCCACTTACAATCTCTGTAATTTCTTGTGTAATTGCAGCTTGTCTTGCACGATTGTATTTAATCGTAAGTGTATCAATAATATTTCCTGCATTATCAGTTGAATTTTTCATTGCTGTTTTTCTTGCAGAATGCTCACTAGCTTTACTATCCAATATACTTCCATAAATCATACTTTCAGCATATTGAGGTAGTATTACATCTAGCACAGCTGTCTCACCAGGCTCAAATTCGTAAGCTCCTGTAGGTTGTTGTTCTTCAGAATTTGCAAATTTATCTGTATTGTCAATAGGAAGAACTTTACTTTCAGTTACAACCTGTTGGATCATACTAACAAAGTGATTATAATGTAAATAAATTTCATCATATTCTTTATCAATAAAGTATCCTACTACTTTATTAGTAATTTGTTTTACCTGAGTGAAACTTGGCTCATCTGGTATATCTCTATAACTATCAACTACATTATAGCCATTTTTTCTAAAGAATTCTGCTCCATAGTTCCCTATAGCAACAATACCATACTCGCTATTAGCATGTCTTTCATTAACAGTATTAACAAAATTTCTAATAACGTTTGAGTTGAATCCTCCACATAAACCACTATCACTAGTAATTACCACATAAAGAGTTTTCTTAGCTTCTCTTTTTTCTAACATAGGGTGTTTAATACTAGAACTTTTACCAAAAATTGTTCCCATCACTTCTTGCATTTTTTGCATATATGGATTAAATTTTTGTGTGTTTGATTGTGCTTTTAAAAGCTTAGATGTTGAAACCATCTCCATCGCTTTTGTAATATGACTAGTTTTCTTAGTAGAATTGATTTTGTTTTTTATATCTCTTAGTGACGCCAATTAGTTCACCACCTTTACTCTACTACTTATTATCTTAAGCAAAAGTTTTCTTGAATGCAGCTATTACTTCATCCATAACTTCTGTTGCTGGTAAGTCTTTTGTTTCAATAATATGCTTAACTGCTTCATTTTCATGAGCATCTAAGTATGAATATAATTCTTGTTCGAATCTGTGAATATCTTTAACTTCTACATCATCTAAGAATCCATGAGTTAAAGCATAAAGAATCATAACTTGTTTTTCTACTGGAATTGGTTTGTGTAAGTCTTGTTTTAATACTTCAACTGTACGTTTACCACGTTCTAGTTTTTCACGAGTCGCTGGATCTAGGTCAGAACCGAATTGAGCAAAGCTTTCTAACTCACGGTAAGATGCTAAGTCAAGACGTAAAGTACCTGATACTTTTTTCATCGCTTTAATTTGTGCAGATCCCCCTACCCTAGATACTGAAAGTCCGGCGTTAATCGCTGGTCTAATACCTGAGAAGAATAAATCTGATTGTAAGAAGATTTGTCCATCTGTAATCGAAATTACGTTTGTTGGAATATATGCAGAGATATCACCTGCTTGAGTTTCTACGAATGGTAGTGCTGTGATACTTCCTCCACCAAAATCTTCATTTACACGTGCAGCTCGCTCTAGAAGACGTGAGTGTAAGTAGAATACGTCCCCTGGGTATGCTTCACGACCTGGTGGTCGTTTTAATAGTAATGATAACTCACGGTAAGCAGCTGCTTGTTTTGATAAGTCATCATATACGATTACTACATCTTTACCATTAAACATAAATTCTTCTGCCATAGCAACCCCTGCATAAGGTGCGATGTAAAGAAGTGGTGCTGGTTGAGATGCTGATGCTGTTACTACGATAGTGTAGTCTAAAGCACCGTGTTCTTTAAGAGTTTCTACAACACTACGTACTGTAGATTCTTTTTGTCCTATTGCTACATAGATACAAATTACATCTTGTCCTTTTTGAGCTAAGATTGAGTCGATAGCAAC
>CAUUCZ010000118.1:0-3618 GCA_963543895.1 uncultured Gemella sp.
GTCTGTTTATAACTATTTTCATGCTCTTCATCAATGATAATAATACCTAGATTATTAAACGGTGCAAAAACTGCAGAACGAGTACCTAAACATATTTTAACTTTCCCATCTCGAATTTTTTTCCACTCATTATACTTTTCTTTTGCATTGAGTCTAGAATGTATAACTGCTATATTATCGCTAAATACTTTTCTAAATTTCTTTTCAATTTGCGGCGTTAATATTATCTCTGGTACTAAAATGATAGCTTCTTTCCCTTTTTTAATTACCGCTTCTACAAGCTTTATATAAATCTCTGTTTTTCCTGCACCTGTAACACCATGTAAAAGATACTCATTGAACTTATTACTATCGAAATTCTCACTGATTCTGTCATAAATTTTTTGTTGATGTTCACTTAATTTCGTATTATTTTCTAGTATAGATGTATTTATATTATGTTTAACATCTTCTTCTATAATGCTAATTACATTCTTTTCAAGTAGTTTTTTCGTAACAGCGTTCCCTATATTAAGTTTATCTTTAACCTTTGATTTTTTTATTTTATCATTAGTAATTAAATAATCGACTAGTTCTTTTTGTTTTTTTGTTAATTTAACATCTTTATATTTATCTAATACAAAAAACTCTTCTGTTTCGTTGTTTTTAATTTCTTTAATCTTACTTATAAGCCTAATTGCTTTTAGTGAGATTAAGTATCCGATCTGTTCAATTGTAAATAATTTTTCAAATTTATTCTTTTCGATTAAGTTATCCGTATTAAAGTGTTTTGCATAATCTAAAAGTAATGTTTTATTACCATCAAGTAGCTCATAGTATTCTATATACTTATTCTTTAAACTTGTCGGAACAATTGTTTCAATAGCCTGTATTCTTGTACAAAAAAGTTCGTCAGACATTACTTTAGACAATAAAATCATTTCTTTTGTTAATATTGGAAAATCATCCTTTAGTCTTTTAATATATTTAAACTTATTCGTTGTTTCTACTTCAGAATTTTCACTTCTAGTATCCACTACATAACCTTGAACCGTTCTTGTTCCAAAAGGAACCTCGACTCTGTATCCTACTAAATCTACGTTTTTAAATTCCTCAGGTACAAGATAAGAATAAACTTGATTAACATTATGATTATTTACATCAATTATTACCTCAGCATACATAATCTCACCTCCTTTTAATTAAAGTTCATTTATTTTGATATTTCATCAATTATAGCTCTTGCTATATTATTTTTATTACTTTTATCAATTTTCTTAATATTATCATGTTTGTCTATTATATAGACCTCATTATCATCACTACCAAAAGCAATATCTTTTTTAGATATATCATTAGCAACAATATAATCAAGATTTTTCTTAACAATCTTTTCTTTTGCATACTCTATCAGATTATTTGTTTCAGCAGCGAAACCTATAACTTTTTGACTCTCATTTTTATTATCACCAACATATTTTAATATATCTTGTGTTCTTTGAAATTCAATTGTTAAATTTCCATCTTGTTTTTTTACTTTTTTATCAAACACCTGAACTGGTGTGTAATCTGATACAGCTGCTGCTTTTATAATAAAATCACAATCCTTAAAATTGTTTTTTACTGCTTCAAACATATCATTTGTACTAGTGATTTTTATTTTCTTAATATTATTGCTAATAGTATCATTGTCAACACTAGATACTAAGATTACTTCAGCACCTCTTTTTGCGCACTCATTAGCAATAGAGATGCCCATTTTACCACTAGACGGATTTGTTAAGCATCTGAAAGGATCGATGAATTCTTTTGTAGGTCCTGCAGTTACTAATACCTTTTTACCTTTTAAATCCTGTTCAACTTTTTGAAACACAAAGCTTTCAATTTTTTCGATAGATGGAAACTTACCTTCTCCTACATCTCCACATGCTAAAAGTCCGCTATCAGGCTCAATAAAATTAAAACCAAACTTAATTAATCTATTCATATTATCTTGAATAATTGGATTTCTATACATAAATGTATTCATCGCTGGAACAATATATACAGCAGATGTATCTCTAACTGCTAACATCAACGAAGTAGCTAAGTCATCTGCAATTCCATTTGAAAATTTTGAAATCAAATTAGCTGTAGCTGGTGCTACTATTATTTTCTCCGCCCACTTCGTTAAGTCTATATGTTGTATTTCTTTTTCATCTATTTCTTCAAAAGTACTTGTGTAGACTCTGTTTTTTGTTAAAGTTTGAAATGGTAGCTGTGTAACAAAATTTTCAGCATTTTTTGTAAGTATTACTTTAACATTGTTACCTTGTTTCACAAGAGAACTGCATAAATCAATTGATTTATATGCTGCAATTCCCCCTGAAACTATTAATAAAATATTCATGGAATTCTCCTTTTAAGATTAATTGATAAACTGACTAATATAGATCATGCTCAGCATTATTCGGTCCAAAAACCGCTGTTTCAAGTTTCGAAAGTCTTTTTAAAATATCTAGATTTGTTACCTGAACAGGTTTATCTTCACGACTTGTATTTTTTAAAGCTTCAATTTTAATTTTTAAATTTTGATTTTCTATTTCTAATTCTTTAAGTCTAGTTATAAGTTTATCTAACTTCATATAGTCTTCAATTATTAAATCTAAATAATCATTAACATCTTCTTCACTATAACCTTTTACTCTACTTTTTCTAAACTCTTTTTCATAAATTTCTTTTGCTGTTAAATTTAATTCAACACTCATAATTTAACTCCTTTAATTAAATTCACTAAAATATGCAACACAACTAACAAAATATAGCGGTGCTGTTTCAGCTCTTAGTATTCTTTTTCCTAATCCTATCACATCAAATTTATTTTCAGTTAAAAAATCAACCTCTTGCTCAGAAAGTCCACCTTCACTTCCAAACACTGCTATTACCTCCTTATTACTTAGATCAGAATGTAATAAATTTTTCAAGTTGATATTTTCCTCATTAACAGATTCCTTCTCATAAGCTACAACTTTATGATCAAACTTTTCAGAAAAAGCAACCAAATCTTTTAGACTATCAACATAAGTAATATCAGGAATTACATTTCTCTTAGATTGTTCAGCAGCCTCTTTTACAATTTTATTCCATCTATTTAATTTAGAATCTACCTTATCTTTTTTTATTTTGGCAATATTTCTCTCTGAATTAAATAGAACAATATTACTAACACCTAATTCAGTTAATTTTTGTATTAAATATTCAATTTTGTCATTTTTTAATGGTGGTATAGCCACTGTTATCTTTGTCGATAATTCATTAGTACCTGTTACTTGTTCATATGGTGTAATAAGAACTTTGTCCACATTATTATCAACAATTGTACAAATGTATTTAATTTCATTATTAAATACAACATATACTTTATCTTCTATCTTCTTTCTCATAATTCTTACAATATGATTACTGTCATCTTTAGACAATTCATATGTTGATTCAACATTTAAATCTTCATTTATAAAATACTGTTGCATAAAAACTCCTAAATTTTAATCTTACAATTAATTTTACCTCATAATGTATATTAATTCAATAGTAGCAATCCTAATATAAAAGTAACGACTCGTAAATCTAATTTACAAGTCGTTACTTATTTTATCAATT
>CAUUCZ010000119.1:0-3538 GCA_963543895.1 uncultured Gemella sp.
TTTTTTATTTTCGTTATTATCGTTTTGCGATTTCTTCTAATAACATTTTGTTGATCATTTGTGGGTTGGCTTGTCCTTTTGAGGCTTTCATGATTTGACCTACTAAGAAACCAATCGCACGGTCACGACCATTTTTGTAGTCTTCGATAGATTTTGGATTGTTATCTAATGCTTCGTTTACCCAAGCTAATAATTGTCCACTATCTGATACTTGTACAAGACCTTTTTCTTTAACGATTTGTGCAGCATCTCCACCGTGTTCGATAAGTTCTGCGAATACTTTTTTAGCGATTTTACTTGAAATTGTTCCGTCAGTGATTAATTTAATCATTCCTGCTAAACCTTCTGCAGTTAAAGCTGTTTCTTTAAGTTCTTTTTGTACTTTGTTTAAGTATGCATTCACATCTACCATTAAGTAGTTAGAAGCTAATTTTGGATCTGCTCCTAAAGCTACAGTTTGTTCAAACATGTCTGACATTTCTTTAGTTAATGTAAGAACGTGAGCATCGTAAGCTGGTAATCCAAGTTCTTCTTGGTATCTTCTTTGACGAGCATCTGGAAGTTCTGGAATAGTTTTTCTTACTTCTTCCATCCATTCGTCAGAGATGATCATAGGTACGATATCTGGCTCTGGGAAGTAACGGTAATCGTCTGAACCTTCTTTAACACGCATAAGTTTTGTTGTACCTGTTGTTTCATCGAAACGACGAGTTTCTTGGTTGATTACTCCACCTGAAAGGATAACTTGTTCTTGACGTTTTTCTTCGTACTCTAAACCTTTTTTAACAAAAGTGAATGAGTTTAAGTTTTTAAGCTCAGTTTTTGTACCGAATTCATCTTGACCGTATGGACGAATTGAGATGTTCGCGTCACAACGCATTGATCCTTCTTCCATCTTAACGTCAGATACTTCGATATATTGAATGATTGAACGTAATTTTTCTAAATAAGCATATGCTTCTTCTGGAGTTCTGATATCTGGCTCAGATACGATCTCGATAAGTGGTGTCCCTTGACGGTTAAGGTCAACCAGTGAATAACCATTTTTGTGAGTTAATTTACCAGCATCTTCTTCAAGGTGAGCACGTGTAATACCGATACGTTTAGTTTCTCCGTTAACTTCGATATCAATCCATCCGTTTTCTCCAATTGGTTGGTCAAATTGTGAGATTTGGTATGCTTTCGGGTTATCTGGATAGAAGTAGTTTTTTCTATCGAATTTTGACTCGCGAGCTACTGTCATGTTAAGCGCCATTGCTGCTTTCATTCCCCATTCTACCGCTCTTTTGTTTACTACTGGAAGTACCCCTGGGTATCCTAAGTCGATAACGTTTGTGTTAGTGTTTGGTTCTGCACCAAAGTGAGCTGGAGATGGTGAGAATATTTTTGAATCTGTTTTTAATTCTACATGGACTTCTAGTCCAATTACTGTTTCAAAATGCATCTTGTTTCTCCTATTATAATTCTATTTTTTTATCGTGTAAGTTGTAGTGTTGTTCGAAGTTGTACGCTACATCGTATAATGTAGATTCTGCGAATGGTTTAGCAATAATTTGCATACCGATTGGACGGTTACCTTTGAATCCACATGGAATACTAATACCTGGTAATCCAGCCATGTTTACTGGGATTGTTAAGATATCGTTAGCGTAGATTTTAATTGGATCTCCAACTTCTTCTCCAATGTTGAATGCTACTGTTGGAGCAGTTGGTCCAATGATTACATCGTATTCTTCGAATACTCTATCAAAGTCTTGTTTAATTAATGTACGAACTTGTTGTGCTTTTTTGTAGTATGCATCGTAGTATCCTGATGATAATACGTATGTTCCTAACATGATACGGCGTTTAACCTCAGCTCCAAATCCTTCTCCACGTGTTTTTTTGTAGATTTCTTCAAGGTTTGTTGCGTTTGGACTTCTATATCCGTAACGAATTCCATCGAAACGTGAAAGGTTTGAACTTGCTTCAGCAGAAGCGATAATGTAGTAAGTTGAGATAGCGTAGTCTGTGTTTGGAAGACTTACTTCTTCTACAATAGCTCCTTGGCTTTCTAAGTATTTAACACCTTCAAGTACTGCTTGTTTAACTTCTTCGTCGATTCCAGCACCGAAGTATTCTTTAGGAAGAGCGATTTTCTTACCTTTGATGTCTCCAGTGATGATTTTGCTGAATTCTGGTACTTCTACAGGCGCACTAGTCATATCATTAGCGTCTAATCCTGAGATGATTTCTAATACACGAGCGTTATCTTTTACTGTACGAGTCATTGGCCCGATTTGGTCTAATGATGAAGCGAATGCTACTAATCCAAAACGTGATACTCGTCCGTAAGTTGGTTTTAATCCAACTACACCACAGTAAGAAGCTGGTTGACGTACAGAACCACCAGTATCACTTCCTAGAGTGAAGCTAACTTGTCCTGCTGCTACCGCTGTAGCTGAACCACCACTTGATCCCCCTGGTACTGCATCTAAGTCGTGTGGGTTACGAGTTAGTTTGTAGTAAGATGTTTCTGTAGAACCACCCATTGCGAACTCATCCATGTTTAATTTCCCTAATAGAATTGGGTTTTCTTTGTTAAGTTTGTTCATTACTGTTGCATCGTAAATTGGATTGAATCCTTCTAAGATTTTTGATGCACAAGTTGTTTGGATATCTTTTGTGATAATGTTATCTTTGATTCCCATTGGGATACCGAATAATTTACCTTCAACGCGTCCTTCTTCTTGAGCACGGTCTAAAGCTTCAGCTTGTTTTAATGCTACTTCTTCAGTTACTGTAATGAATGAACCTACTTTTTCATCAGTAGCTTTAATTCTATCTAGTGATTCTTTTACTAAATCACTTGGTTTAATTTCTTTATTTTTAAGTTTAAGTTCTAAACTTTCAATTGATTCATGTAATAAACTCATTAAATTATCTCCTTATTTTATTCAATAATAGTAGGTACTTTGAATTGTCCTGCTTCAGTTTCTTTAGAGTTTTTAAGAACTTCTTCTCTATCCATTCCATCATGAGCTACGTCTTCTCTAAATACATTAACTAAGTCTAGAACGTGATAAGTTGGTTTTACATTTTCTGTTGGTGCGCTGTTGATTGTGTCGAATAAATCTACAACTTTTTCTAATTTTTCGATGTACCCATCTACTTCACTTTCTTGGATTTCTAATCTAGAAAGATGAGCGATGTGAGCTACTTGTTCTTTCGTAATTGTTGTCATAAGTGCCTCCATATTTTTATCAATTTTAACTTCTAATATTAGCAAACCTCTTATAATTTGAAATAAAAAAACGCCCTATATAGTTATTTAACTATATGGGACGATTACTAGTTTCGTGGTGCCACCCGAATTCATATCAGTTTTCTGATACCTTTCAATTCATATTCGGTTTTATAAAGAGTGTTGCTTATTTCAATCATTATTATTTAATCTTTCAGCCTATGGATTAAACTCTCTTCTAAAAAAAACATGAAATAAAAGTCTCTTTACTAATATTTTATATTACGGTTTACTTAGTCTATATTATACTAAACG
>CAUUCZ010000120.1:0-3497 GCA_963543895.1 uncultured Gemella sp.
GGGTCTATTACATTTTCTAATGCTTCTATTACTCTATCTTTTAATGTTTCCATTTGTTACACCTCTTCCTTATTCTTAAAAATCATATTCTACTTCTTTTCCGTATTCTTCTTTTAATATTTTTCCTAATTCAGTAATTTCTGCTATTGCATCTTTATAATATGAACACATTTTTATTACTTCATTTGATTCAAATTCTCTATGAATTTCCGCTGTATAGTACTGGATATTATTTTTCGAATCATTTATATCACTAAAAGTAATCTTCGAAAATCCTGATAATAATTCGAAATTAAACACCCCTCCATAAAATACCAATGCGTCTTTATATATTAAAACTCTTAAATTTTTATTTATATATTTTGCATCTCGCACTAAAATATCTACATCATATTCTGTCTCTGGATATTCAATGAATAATTCTTCATATTCCGCTTTAGATTTTCTAATACCTTTTATTATAGATCTAATTAACAATAATGTAGCCAAAACAATAGCAGCAGGAAATCCATAAATACCTAGGTAATATATAGTTCCAGGTACTTTTATATAGACATTTGAAATAAAAGGTTTTTCTTGTAATTTACTTTTATAATTAGCTTCTGTCTTATCTAATCCAAGGTCTTTAATTACCTCTAGGATTCTAACTTTAGTCAAAGTACTATGTTCTGCAGCAGCATTGAATTTATCTAACAATTCAGGAGAAATATTAGTTTTTCCTTTGCTTCCTTTTTCTTCTATTACATCGATAATAGAATAAAGATTTTTATCTTTCAGATTAATAATCTTACTTTCTGGAACATCATCACTTTGGATTAATTTCTTAATATCTTTTTGTGTAGCCTTTAATATTACAAAACCATGTTCGTGTTGAACCATATAAAATTTTTCATCGTCAGTTAATTTTTCATCTACTATATCAAGTTTTTCGAGAGCTTCTAATTTAATATAAGTAATTCCGGAATAATTCCCCGTGAATTGATCACCTTCATTATAAAATGTTTCAGCAGATTTTGTATAGCTATTATATGAAGCTCTAGTAGCAATCAAACTAACAAAAATCAAGTTTATAGCAATGAATATTTTTAACCTTGTTCCTCTTAAATAACTCTTCTTCATAACTTTCCTTCACTTCCTTTATTATTTAGATTTTTTTACACACTAATATATTTATAACATATTCTGTCTCTAGACATTCAATGATAAGTTTTTCATATTAATCTCTAGATTTTCTAATATCTTTAATTATAGAAGTTATCAAAAATAATGTACCTAGAACAAAAGTCGTAGTAAATACATAAGTACCTATGTAATATAAATAACCCGGTACTGTTAGATATACATTAGAAACAAAAGGTTTTTCTTGTAATTTTTTATAGTAAGATTCTATTTTATTTGAGCCCTCTTCTTTTAATACATCTGAAACCCTTCCCTTAATCAAAGAACTATGTTTTGCTGCATCATTGAATTTATCTAATAATACAAAAGAAATGTGAACTCTTCCTCTGCTACTTCCTTTTTCTCTTTTTACATCAACACGAGAATAAATATTCTTATCTTTTAGATTTATTATTTTCCCCTCTTGCACATCACTACTGTGAATTAGTTTCTTAATATCTTCTTGTGTAGCTTTTAATATTACAAAACCATTTTCGTGTTGAACCATATAAAATTTTTCGTCTTCGTCTAGTTCTTTATCTACTATATCTAGTTCCTCAAGAGCTTCCAATTTAACATATGTAATACCTATACTTTCACCTTCAAATTGATCACCTTTTTCATATGACCTTTCAGGAGATTGTATGGTGTTTCTATATGTTGATCCAACAGCTACAATACTAACAAAAATAAACATTATAGCAAAAACTAATTTTAACCTTATACCCCTTGGTTTCCTCTTCTTCATTACTTTCCTTTTCGTCCTTAATTATTTGGATTTTCTATAATTATACTTTTTGTTTTCATTATAAATTTTTGAAATACCCTCTATTCTCTATTTTCAGGTATTCTCTTAGAATTCTAATATTTTTACGTTTTTTATCAACAATTATATCTTACTGTTTTTCCAAAGGTTTGTTTTAATGTTTTTCCTAATTCATCAATATCTTCTCTTGAATTTTTATAGTTCGAACAGACTTTTACTTTTTCGTCTGTTTCAAAATTATTGTGGAAATGTGCTATATAGCTTACAACTCTACCTTTTCGAATTTCTCTACCAAAAGTTACCTTTGAAAAATCTGATAATAATTGGAAATTGAACCCTTTGCCGTATAATATTAATGCATCTTTGTATATTAGGACTTTTAATTTTTTGTTTATATATTTTGCTTCTCGTACTAATATATCTAAATCTCGTTCTGTCTCCGGATATTTAATGAATAATTCTTCATATTCAGCTTTATTCTTTCTAATATTCTTTATTACAGATTTAACTGAGAAAAATGTAATAATAAGAATTACTACTTCCACTACATAAGTCATAATATAATATCCTTTACCAGGCACTATTAAATAAAACTGTGAAGTAAATGGTTTTTCTCGTAATTTACTTGAAGCACTATCTACACTTTTCTTTATTACAATTTCATTAACTATGTCTGAAACTCTTGCCCTAACTAGTGAATTATGCTCTGCAGCATTTTTAAATTTTTCTTTTAATTCTGGAGAGATATTCTTTCTCCCCTTGCTTCCTCTTTCAAAGATGGCATCAACAGGAGAATAAATATCTTTATCCTTTAAATCTATTAATTTTTCATTTGGTATATCATTACTTTGTATTAATTTCTTAACATCTTCCTTAGAGGCTTTTAACATTACAAAACCATGTTCATGCTGGAGCATATAGAATTTTTGATTATCTTTTAAGCTATCATCTGCAATATCTAACTCTTCAAGGGCTTCTACCTTAATAAAAGTATAACCACTAGATTTTTGGAATTGTTTTCCCTCTTTATACTGCACTTCTGCTGATTTTGTTATATCATCATAAATGCTTTGTATCCCCCCGATACTCATCAGAACGAACAATATTGTAAAGAATAGTTTTAACCATGTTCCTCTTAAATAACTTTTCCTCATAACTTTCCTTCACGTCCTTAATTATTTGGATTTTCTATAATTACAGCTCCCTGTTCTGTTCCTTTAATGCATAGTTTACACATGTTTAAGAATAGACCATGCTCTACTACTCCAACTATACTTTCTAGTTTTTCTTTTACAGCTTTAATATCAAATCCATAACCTAAGTGTAAATCTACAATATAATTATTGTTGTCTGTTATAAGAGTAACTCCATCTTTTAATCTTAACACTGGATTTAGGCCCGCTTCTTCCATTTTTCTTATAGTATGACTATATCCAAATGGTAATATTTCTACAGGTAGATTGAAGTTTCCAAGTTTTTCTACATCTTTACTCTCATCATAGATCCAGATTACTTCATGAGCAATATCAGCAACTATTTTTTCTCTAAATAACGCTGCTCCTCCACCTTTTAT
>CAUUCZ010000121.1:0-3490 GCA_963543895.1 uncultured Gemella sp.
CTTTTTTCTAGCTTCATAAACCAAGCTAATTTTCTAAATAAATACATCTACACATCACCTAGCCTTTCTCCTAGTTTTGAAAATACTTCTCCGATTTTACCATTTATTACTAGGTCAGCCATATTATCCTGAGGAGTAAACGATTTATTAATAACAACTAAATGCTTTCCTCTAAAATAATGTAAGAGATTTGCTGCCGGATAAACGCTTAATGAAGTACCACCGATAATCAGTACATCAGCTCTTTCTATAAAGTTAATCGCAGCATTAAATACCGTCATATCTAATTCCTCTTCATACAGAGTAACATATGGTTTTATTACTCCACCACATTTGTCACAACTCGGTATTTCTTCATTTTTAGCTAAGAAATCATCCAAGTTGTAAAAACTTTTACACTTAGTACAATAATTTGCATCTACACTCCCATGAAGTTTCAAAACATTCTTACTACCCGCTTGTTCATGTAAAGTATCAATATTTTGTGTAATTACCGCTTTAAGTTTCCCTTGTTTTTCTAAGTCAGCTAAATAAAAATGAGCTCTATTCGGTTTAGCATCAGGATAAACTAAATGTTTTTTGTAAAAATCAAAAAAATCTACAGGATACTTTACAAACATAGTTCTGGAAACGAGTTGTTCAGGTGTAAAATGCTTATTTAGTTTTACACTGAATACTCCATTCGCACTTCTAAAATCTGGTATATCAGATTCAGTAGAAACACCTGCTCCACCAAAAAAGACAATATTATCATTTGATTCTATTATTTCTTTTAGTTTCTCTATATTATTCATAATACCTACCTCCTTATAAAGTATTATAAAAGCTATGAAAAGAAGGAAACCCTTATATAAGTCTCCTTCTTTCAATTAACTTCTAATTAGTTTCTCTATCTTTTTGAGCTTTTAACTCTTTAATACGTTGTTTACGCTCTTCGATACGAGCTTTTTTCTCTTCACGAGATGCACTCTTAATTGGACCACGAGCGATATGTTCTTTACTATCGTTAGTTACAAGGTTAGTTGGTTCTTGTTTCATTTCGATTTCTTCATGACGTTCTACTCTAATACGCATTAAGTTAGTAACAACTTCTACTTGAATATCATCAATCATGTCCTCGAACATTTGGTAACCTTCTGTTTTGTATTCACGAAGTGGATCAATTTGTCCATAAGAACGAAGGAAAATCCCTTTTCTAAGTTGATCCATTTGGTCGATGTGATCAGTCCATCTATCATCGATAGCGTTAAGAAGAATGTATTTCTCGAATGAATTCATAGTTTCATCACCAAGTAACTCACGTTTCTCAGCTAACTCAAGATTAATTCTGTGTAATACAAGCTCACGAATTTCATCATCAGACATAACATCTGAGTACTCACTCTCAGTAATAGGTTTTTGACCTAAGAACTTCTCATTAAGTGATTTAATGATTTCTTCAGTTTCTTCTTTTTCACTGTGTGCTTCTAAGTTTTCAGTGATAAATGCCATAGTTTTATCTACTGCTTCACCAATCATCTCTTGGATAATCTCAGTAACTACATCATTTTCTAACACTTCATTTCTTTCAGCATACATGATTTCACGTTGTTTACGTAATACATCATCATATTGAAGTACTTGTTTACGTGAATCATAGTTATTACCTTCAACACGTTTTTGAGCACTTTCAACAGATCTACTTACCATTCTACTTTCAAGTGGTGTATCTACATCTTTACCCATGATTTTTTGTAATCTATCAGCTCCAAAACGAACCATAAGTTCATCTTCTAGAGATAGATAGAATCTACTGTAACCTGGATCCCCTTGACGTCCTGAACGACCACGTAATTGGTTATCAATACGACGTGATTCGTGACGTTCTGTACCGATAACAGCAAGACCACCTAATTCACGAACACCTTCTCCAAGTTTAATATCCGTACCACGACCAGCCATGTTAGTCGCGATAGTTACTGAACCACGTTGTCCAGCTTGTTTGATAATTTCAGCTTCACTTTCATTTTGCTTAGCATTAAGTACTTTATGAGGAACACCATATTTGTATAATAATTTAGATACTAATTCACTCGTTTCAATTGAAACAGTACCTAAAAGAACTGGTTGTCCTTTGTCATAACGTTCTTTTACCTCTTGTGCTACTGCATTGAACTTAGCTTCCATATTTGAGTATATGAAGTCCGGTGCATCAATCCTTTGGATTGGTCTGTTCGTAGGAATTGTAGTTACAAACATGTTATAAATGTTTCTAAATTCCTCTTCCTCTGTTTTACCAGTACCTGTCATACCACTAAGTTTTTTATACATTCTGAAGAAGTTTTGGAATGTAATAGTCGCCATTGTTTTACTTTCTTTCTGGATTGGCACACCTTCTTTAGCTTCGATAGCTTGGTGCAATCCTTCAGAGAAACGACGTCCAGGCATCGTACGACCAGTAAATTGGTCAACGATTAAAATCTCTCCATCTTCAGCAACCACATAGTCAACATCTAGCGCCATTGTGTAGTTAGCTTTTAACGCTTGGTTAATGTGGTGAGTTAAATCAACATTTTTTAAATCATAAAGATTTTTTAATCCGAAGTAACTTTCTGCTTTATCAATACCATTTTCAGAAAGTTGGATAGATTTAGTTTTAATATCTAAAGTATAATCTCCATCACTTCCATCTTCTTCCTCTGCTTTTTTCAGAGTTTTAACGAAGGCATTTGCAACTTGATATAATGAAGTTGATTCTTGACCTTCACCAGAGATAATAAGTGGTGTACGCGCTTCATCGATAAGTACTGAGTCAACCTCATCGATTACAGCATAGTTTAATGGACGTTGAACACGAGCTTCAACTGTTTTAACCATGTTATCTCTTAAGTAGTCAAATCCTAACTCATTGTTAGTTGAATATGTAATATCAGCATTGTATGCTGCTCTTTTCTCTTCAGAGTTAAGAGAGTTTAAGTTAAGACCTACAGAAAGTCCCATGTAGTTGTAGAAAACTCCCATTTCTTGAGCATCACGTTGTGATAAGTATTCGTTAACTGTAACAACGTGTACACCTTCACCTGCTAACGCGTTTAAGTAAACTGGCATTGTGGCAGTAAGAGTTTTACCTTCCCCTGTTCTCATCTCCGCGATATCACCACGGTGAAGTGCGATACCACCCATAATTTGAACTTTATATGGTTTCATTCCTAGAGAACGTAATGCACCCTCACGAGCAGCAGCAAACGCATCTACTAAAATCTTATCTAATATATCCGGTGTATCTTTACCTTTTTCTTTTTGTTCTTGAATATAAGCTTTAAATTCTTCTGTTTTATTTACTAATTCTTCATCGCTAAGATTTGAATATTCTTCATCTTTAGCTAACACTTTATCAGCTAATTTTGATAAGCTTTTTACTTCTCTTCTGTTAGCATCAAATATTTTTCCTAAAATAGCCATTAACATTTTCCTTCCGACATATTTTTCTATTAAATGATTTTATAATCAT
>CAUUCZ010000122.1:0-3457 GCA_963543895.1 uncultured Gemella sp.
ACTGAAAAAAACAAAATAAAATATAGTAGAAATGTTTAAAAATATAGTATTTATTGCACTATCCAAAATTCACCTACAAAAAGTTTCAAATATTAATTAAATCAGAAATAAATACCGCTTCGAAATCTAATACAATTTATATTTACTATAAACAAAAATGAGAGCAATAATTTAGAATCTGATTAATAAAACCATGATTCAATATCACTCTCAGTTATTATATACAATTTTAGTGATGCGATTAGTTTCGCGTACTATTTTTTAGCTACTAAGCTTGTAAATATTTATCAAGCTCTTTTTCTGTTATACCCAAATCTTGGCATGCATCTTTTTTTGAGATTACTCCTAGTTTTACATATTTGATAAATCTCGCTATCGAATTATTTCTCTCTTCGCTACGCCCTTGCTCTATTCCTTCACTTCGTCCTTTTTCTATTCCTTTCTCTATTCCTTTCTCTATTCCTTCATTTCGTCCTAACTCTAGTCCCTCTACAAACTTATACTGCAATGCATCTATATATGCATCATATTTCCTTGTCTTTTCATCATACATAGCTTTTTCCTCCTCACTCCAATTTTTATACTCCATCAAACTATCAGCACTTTCTATTATTTCGTCTTGACTTTGAGTAAACGGCTGATTAGAGAATAATTCTAACCATCTTTTTTTATTATAATTTTCTCTTATATCTGGATTATATTTACTCAGCTCTAAAAATGCCATAGTTATTAAATTTCTTTTTTCTTTTATCCCTTTTACATCAACTTTTAACTGTTTATTTGTATCATCATCTCTTATACTGAAACTTCTGATAGCTCTATCATCATCGAAATAATTTTTTTCTAGAATTGAAACTGAATAAACTGGTATTAATTCTGAATATATAGGACTAGTTCTACCTAGTTGTAATCTTATTGTATCCATATTTTTCGATACCTGATTACATATATACACCCACAGTCTTTTTAAGAATTCCAATTGCTTTGCTACCTGTATCTCTATAATAACTTGAGTTCCATCATCCAATTCAGCTAAAACGTCCAATGATGTATTATACAGTAATATCTCGTCTTCAAAACTTGAATGAATTTGAGTTCCATCTAAAATTTTTGTACATTTAACCGAAAGGCCTAGAATATCACTAACAAAAGCTGATGTTATCTCTGTATTTGAGAATATCTTTTTAGCTACTAAGTCTTCTGTTGGTTTCACATGTTCATGTCTAACTTTTTTCATAATTTCACACCTCCCAAATGTGATTAATTACAATCTCCTATATCAATATTATATCATAGTAACATTCTCTATACCATTGATATATAGTATTTCACGGTTAATTTCTTTAGATTCTCAATTATAAATATGAACAACTACAATCTTTAATTATAATCACTTTCTCTTTCACAATTACCTTATCTATATTATAATATTTAATGAAAGAATTAATTAACTTTTTGTGTGAGTTGTTTTATCTATACTACTAACTCACAGAACAACCTATATAAGGAGTGGATTTTTTGGAAATTAATAGATTACATGTAGATTTTGATCTTCAGAGTAAGTACGAACCTAAAGGCGATCAGGTTAATGCGATTGCCGAACTTACCGAAGGTTTAAATAACGGAGAAAAATATCAAACATTACTTGGTGCTACTGGTACTGGTAAGACATTTACAATAGCAAACATAGTGAAGAATGTTGGAAAACCTACCCTAGTTCTGGCTCATAATAAGACATTAGCTGGACAATTGTACAATGAGCTTAAAGAATTTTTCCCGAATAACCGCGTTGAGTATTTCGTTTCATACTATGATTACTTCCAACCAGAGGCGTACGTCCCATCTACAGATACATATATAGAAAAAGATTCATCTGTAAATGATGAGATTGATAAACTACGACACAGTGCAACATCTTCATTATTTGATCGTGATGATGTTATTATCGTATCGAGTGTCAGCTGTATATATGGTCTTGGTTCGCCAGAAGAATATTCTTCACTAGTACTATCATTACGTGTTGGTGATGAAATCAGTAGAAATAAAATAATGGAAAAACTAATTAGTATTCAATATATGAGAAATGATATTGAGTTTACTCGTGGTAATTTTAGAGTTCGTGGTGATGTAATTGAAATCTTCCCCGCATCTCGTAGTGAAAATTCTGTTCGTATAGAAATGTTCGGTGATGAAATAGATCGTATTCGTGAGATTAATCCATTAACTGGTGAAGTATTAAGTGAACTTGAACATATCGCAATATACCCTGCCAGCCACTTCGTTGCTGGTGATGAAAAAACTAAAGAAGCGATTAAGAGAATACGAGCTGAACTAGAAGAAAGATTAAAAGTTTTAAATATGGAAAATAAACTTCTAGAAGCTCAACGTCTTGAACAACGCACTAACTATGACCTTGAAATGATGGAAGAAATGGGATTCTGTTCAGGGATAGAGAACTACTCTCTTCATCTTACACTTCGTGAGCCTGGCAGTACTCCATATACACTACTAGATTACTTCCCAGATGATTGGTTACTAGTAGTCGATGAATCACACGTTACCCTTCCTCAGGTTCGTGGTATGTTTAATGGAGACAGAGCTCGTAAACAAGTGCTTGTTGACTATGGATTCAGATTACCTACGGCTCTGGATAACAGACCTTTAAACTTCGAAGAATTCGAGAAAAAACTTAATCAGGCTATTTTCGTTTCAGCAACACCTGGGGACTTTGAGTTAGAAAACAGTACAAAGATTACTGAACAGATCATTCGTCCTACAGGTCTACTAGATCCGATTATCGATATTCGCCCTGTTAGTGACCAAGTATTCGATATTACTAAAGAAGCAGAGAAGATTATCGCTAAAGGAGAACGTGTACTTATCACTACTCTAACAAAGAAAATGGCAGAATCTCTGACAGCTTACCTAAAAGAAAATGGATTAAAAGTAGAATACCTACACTCTGATATAAAAACATTAGAACGTACAGAGATAATTAGGAATCTTCGACTTGGTAAATTCGATATTCTTATTGGAATTAACTTACTACGTGAAGGTCTAGATATTCCAGAAGTATCGCTTGTGGCTATTTTGGATGCTGACAAAGAAGGATTTTTACGTGGAGATAAAGCTCTTCTTCAAACCATTGGACGTGCCGCACGTAATGCGAATGGTCGTGTAATAATGTATGCAGATAATATTACTCGAAGTATGAGAAAAGCAATTGATGAAACAAATCGTCGTCGTGAAATACAAATGGCATATAACGATGAACATGGTATTACCCCACAAACTATTATTAAAGATATTCGTGATTCTATTAGTGCTAAGAAAGAAGTGGTTGATGATGATATTGTTGAAATTGAAGAAACTGCAAATATCAATGATGATAATATCGAGGAACACTTAGCAGAATTAGAACAACAAATGTTCGCTGCTGCAGAAAAATTCGAATTCG
>CAUUCZ010000123.1:0-3453 GCA_963543895.1 uncultured Gemella sp.
GCTAGTATGCTTAAATCAGCTTTTGGATGAACTTTCTCAATACGAAGACCATCCCAATCAGTGTTTATTATTTCTTTAACAGATTTGTCTTGACGTATCATATTATTAACGAATTCAGCATTGAATTTCTCGTAATATGTAATACCGTCATTAATGCTTGCAGCAACGTCGCCCATAGATCCACTTAGATTGTGTTTGATATTGAATAGGGCAACTAGTTTGAAAATAGTTAAATCATTATAAGCCACATTTTCAAATGATAATATAGCACGGGCTATAGCTACAAGAACGGCACCAGAAGAACCTAAACCATATTTTTTATCGTCGTTGTGAAGTTCATTATAAATAGTAAGAGAAAATGTTCTATTACTATTTGTATATTCTGTTAAAAATATAATAAATTGTTGAACAAGAGTGAAGTTACTATTTTCTTCTAATAATCCGACTTTGGTTTTATTGATTGTATCAAAGATAGTAGTTTTATCACTATTTTCTACAAATACTGTAATTTTTTTAGGGACACTTGTTATTAGTGCAGAAGCGTAATCCTCTAAAATCGCATACTCTCCAGCAAGATAGAGTTTACCGTAGGCTACTCCATGCACAAAATGATTTTTTTCTTCCATAATTTTGAAATTTCCTCATATAATTTGTCTTGGTCTTCCCTTAAGTAAAGTACTTTCACATTCGGACCAGCATCCATTGTGAAGTAACATTTATAACCTTTAGAACGTAGTTCTTTTACAATATCCATCGCCATATGACTCTCTTCTGTTAAGAATGAGAAGCTAGGAGTAGATGTAGAAGTAGTACCATGCATAGCTAAAGCATTACTTTCTGTAATTTCTCCAATTTTTTTGAAATCAGCTTCTTTTAAAGCTTCTTTCATTAATACAAAATCACCTTTAGCTTTTTCAACCCAAGCATCAAAAGTTGTTGATGTTTGAACACAACGTTCCATAGCAACACGACTAGAAATTTTCTTTCTATCCTCGTTAACTACAAGAACCATCATTCCAAAATCTAAAGAGCACTCTAATTCTTCAACACTTCCATCTTCAAGCCATGCAGCAAGTTTATAGAAACTTCGACATGAAGAACCAGATCCTTCTTTAGCTATTTCAACTAATTCTTTAGTAGTTTTGTTTAATTTAAAATATTCATTACAAGCAAGAACTAAAGCCATAGTACCACTAGAACTTGAAGAAAGTCCTGCAGCAGTTGGTACGGTATTATAACTTCTAATAGTTATGGCTTCACGATTAGTTGGTGTGAATTTAGAGATGAACTTAATCATTTTATCTACTTCTTCTTGACTTTGTTTTTCGTCATTGATATAAAATTCATCAATATTATTATCATTTTTCTCGATTTTTGTTTTTGATAAAAGATTGTCTAATCTTAAAGAAATATTAGGATTATAAGGTAAGACAGGATCTTTAGATTTTTTCCCCCAGTACTTTACTAGGGCAATATTAGCATAACCTAAACTGTAACTATCCATGATGAATATCCTTTCTCTTTTAATGCATTTTGAATTTCTAGTGCATTTTCTTTTGTTTTACTAAGACTAATGCAACATCCACCAGCGCCACCACCAGTTAGTTTAGCACCGACTGCATTATTATTTTTACAAATTTCCACAACCTCATCGTTGCTAGCGTGACTTACTCCAAGTTTTTGTAACAAGTCGTGCGCTTTGTACATATATTGTCCGACAAGATCAATGTTTTTATTTTTTAATGGTTCGATTACTAAATCAGTGATTCCTCCTAATTCAGCAATATAATTTTCGTATTTATCATAGTTATCCGCTATATGTTTTAGAGTTTCTTTAGTAATTCCAACAACTCCTGTGTCGATAATTAGTAAATAACTATTCAAGTCAAAATCTAATTCACTAGCCCCTTCTTTTTTAGAAAATAAAAGGGGAGTATCACTAAGTACTTGATTAACATCAATACCACTAGGATTACCGTGAATAAATTTTTCACATTTATTTGCAATTTCTCTTACATTTGGGAGTTTTTTAGCACGTGCAATAGCGATACTTAGCGCAGCAGAAGACCCTAGCCCACGTCCAACTGGAATAGTGCTAGTTATATTAATTTTTGTTTTTTTATCAATTCCACATGTATCAGCGATAAAACTTAAAATTTCATCACGTTGTTGAATTGTCTCTGTGTCTTCTAATGTAACTTCGACGTTCATCTGTGGAAGGGGGATAGTTATTCCTTTATATCCATAAACGACGGCATGCTCACCGAAGAATATTGCTTTTGCGTGTGTCATAAATTTAAAAACTCCAATTTTTATTTAAGTATTATTTTAAGCTATTTAATTAAAAAATAATTAAGACTAAAAATACTTTTATATGTACAATAATTATACTTTTAGTATTAGTTTTTGTCAAACGTACGGACAATAAAAAAGATGAAAATATACTTGAAACAACAGGCGTTATAGTGAGTATAATTTCATCAAAATAAATTTAATATGTATGACATGGAATACCATGTGGTTCCAAGTGCACTAAAGTTTCACAATAATAGAATTCTTTAGAGAGTGCTTTTTCAATATTAACAGTAATATCGTGACTTTGTTTAACATTTAGAGAAGGATCAACTGTAACAGTAATGTCGATAAAGTATAATAAGCCATGAGTTCTACCTTTCGTATCGACTATAGAAGTTACACCATTAATGTCATTTACAATATCGTTAACCTTGTCTATCACTTCAGTATCAACACCATCGGTAAGAACATGTGTAGATTCTTTAAAGATGCTAACGGATGTGTAAATAATAAGTAATCCGACTATAATGGCTACTATTGAATCAGCAATAGGAATACCGATATATGTAGCGATGATTCCAATTAGTGTACCGATAGAAACAAGTGCATCACTTAGATTATCAAGTGCGGCAGCTTTAAGGGATTTGCTACCGATTTTCTTAGCAAGGCGAATATTATAGAAATATACACCAAGCATAATTGCGCTAGCTATAAATGCTACAACTGCTGATAATATACTAGGTTGTTCAATCGTTCCAGAGGTGATTTTTTTTATTGCGTACATTACTACTTCTATTCCAGCGTATAGCATAATAAATGAAGCTATTAATGTAGATATAAGCTCGGCTCTAAAGTGTCCATAAAGATGGTCTTCATCTGCAGGTTTTCTAGAAATTTTCAAGCCGATAAGGACACAAACTGATGAAATTACATCAGTAGCATTGTTAATACCATCGGCAACAAGAGCGGATGACTTAAAGAATATACCAGCGCCAAGTTTTAATAATGTAAGTAGCAAATATGATAAAATACTAAGTTTAGCGCCTTGTTCAGCATGTTTTAATTTATCAAAAATTGAGTTATTCATGGCTTCTCTCCTAAAATAATGTTTTATTATTATAACAGGTTTAAAAAAATTATTCAAGAGAAAATTTGTTA
>CAUUCZ010000124.1:0-3420 GCA_963543895.1 uncultured Gemella sp.
TGTTTTAAGTTTTCTGAGAAGATAACAACAGAATCTTCCTCAGCTTTTTTCGTTAAATCACTACGAATCTCTCTTTCAATTGATGGATAGATTAATCTCTTCATACTATCAGAGATACATTCTAGTAGCAAGTTACTAATAGCTGTTTGACGATTTTTTGTTAAACCACGTAGTATATAATTGTGTAATCTATCTTTATCATTTTCTATACTTACACGAATTATTCCTTCTTTTTCCGCTCTATTTAAAGCAAGAATTCTGTGTGAAGCAATTTTCGAAATTTGTTCTCCAAACTCATAGTAGTTTTTATAAGTAGCATTTTCGTCTTTTTCTTCTCCACCTTTTTTAAGCGCTGAAGTAATTTGACCGAATTTTCTAGTATTTTCAAGTACATATTCACGATATTTTGCACTATCAGAAATATTTTCTGCGATAACGTCTAACGCATAGTTAATTGCTTCTTCAGCTGTATTAACCTCTTTTTCAGCATTTATATACTTAGCTGCTTCTTTATTCAAATCTTCTAAAGATTTTGGAAGTTTCAGAATATAATCAGCTAGTTTCTCTAATCCTTTTTCTTTAGCTATTGTAGCCTTAGTACGTTTTTTCTCTTTAAAAGGACGATATAGATCTTCTACCCTTTGTAATTTTTCTTGGGCTAAAATATCTTTTTTTAGTTCGTCAGTAAGTAGACCTTTTTCTGAAATTAATCTAATTACCTCTTCTTTTCTTTCTTCAAGTGATTTTAAATAATTAAATTCATCTTGAATTTGTTTAATAGCAACTTCATCTAGAGAATTTGTTAATTCTTTTCTATACCTTGCGATAAAAGCAATTGTATTCCCCTCTTCTAATAAGTTTAATACATTGACTACATACTTATCTTGTATTTTTAACTTAGCTGCTAAGTTTTTTGTAATTTTCTCGTACATACTATAACTCCATCTTATTTTTTATAATAAACTCTTGGAACACGTTTATTTATACAACAGAATATTTCATAACTTATTGTATTTTGGTATGCAGCAAAAGTATCAACTGATATTTTTTGACCATTATTCTCTCCAAAGATAAGAACATCGTCTCCTACTCTTATATTTTCACTACAACGTACCATAAGCTGATCCATACAAACACGTCCTACTATCTCACAGTCTTCTGTCCCTACTTTAATCTTGAATCCTTGGGCTCGCCTTAAAAGACCGTCAGCATAACCGATAGGAACTGTTGCAATATATTCATCCTGTTTTGCTTCATAACTAACACCATATCCTAGTTTTTCACCTTTTGAAAATTTCTTAACATGCGTTATCTTACTAACTAATGAAACTACTGGATCTAGTTTAATCTTGTCTAATTTTTCAATATTTTCACTTGGATAACATCCATAAAGTGAAATTCCTAGTCTAGTCATGTTACACTGATCTTTTCTGTCATTATATTTTACCGTACTAGCTGAATTCCCAATATGTGTATATTTTGGTTTATGGGTAAATAGTTTTAATCTTTCATCAAAGTTTTTAGTTTGATAATCATCATAATTATTATCACTGCCATCAGCATTAGAATAATGCGAGAAAATACCTTCAAAATCGATTTTCTCAGATGAAAGTAGATTATCAATTTTAACTAATTCTTCTTTATCAGAAGTACCAATACGTCCCATTCCCGTTTCAATCTTAACATGAATTTTTAATTTTCCTTCGATACTCTCCATCTCTTCCAGACATTTCTCTAACCATGCTCTAGATGGACATGTTAATGATACATTATTTTCTACAGCATATTTTACATTTTTGGGGTTGGTTACTCCTAATACAAGAACCATACTATCAAAAATTACATCTTTTAATTCTAATGCTTCTTCTAAGGTAGCTGTTGCAAAATGTCTAACACCATTTCTATATAGATGATCTGATATTACTCTTGCACCTAATCCATAAGAATCTGCTTTTACTACTGCTATACCAGTTTTTTTATTATTAAGTGCAATTAGCTTATTATAATTATTAAGCAACGCATCTAAGTCTACTCTTAATTCTGTTGGCCTATCATTAATCATTATTTTTATCCCCCTTCTCTAAAATAACAAAT
Source organism: uncultured Gemella sp. (assembly GCA_963543895.1). Taxonomy (GTDB): domain Bacteria; phylum Bacillota; class Bacilli; order Staphylococcales; family Gemellaceae; genus Gemella. Next base: position 2,095 of record CAUUCZ010000124.1, read on the forward strand.
GCCACAACCGTTGAATCAGTATGGCTTATAGTTAAATGTGTTATAAAGTCTTGGTATTCAATATAAGGTTTCCCTCTGTCATCTTTTTTTACTTCTACATCATGAAATGAAAAATCTTTGGAAATTCCGACCCCTAAAGCTTTTGAAGTAGCTTCCTTTACAGCGAAACGTCCAGCCAAAAACTCCATTTTTCTTCTATGATTTGTTATTTTATAAAACTCATTTAATTCATTTTCTGTATATAATTTTTCAAGTCGTTTTTTATCATCAACATATTTTTCAAAGCGATGAATATCGACGATATCACAACCGATTCCGTAAATCATTTTTTACCTCTTCATTATATAGTCTTACAATATTATATCACTAATATAGATATTATGAAAGAAATATTAGCTTGTTATTCAGCTTTATTATTTACATAAGTTTAGTACTCTGTTAAAACACTCTTTACTATAATTTAATTAATCGTTTAATGCATATTTTGTAAAATATTGCACCAATTTAACAAAAAAAGATTGCCAATTTTCATTGACAATCTTATATTTATTAATTTCTATTATTACTATTTAGTAATATGAAGACGAATCTTAACATCTCCATTAAAGCTACAACTGCTGCTGCAACATAAGTTAAAGCTGCTGCTGTTAGAACTTTACGACAGTGTCTGTGTTCTTGATCGTCTACAATGTTTAAGTCAACCACTTGTTCTAATGCTCGTTTTGAAGCATCGAACTCAACTGGTAATGTTACTACTTGGAATAGTACTGCAAATAGCATAAATCCAACACCAATCCAAGCAACAGTATAACCGAATTGACCAATTAGTCCTGTTAATAAGAATCCTACCATAATAAGAATAGTTGATAGGTTTCCTCCAAGATTAGCTAACGGTACTAATGAGTGTCTCCATCTCATCGGTTTGTAGTCTGCTACTTTATCTTGAATAACGTGACCAATTTCGTGGGCTGCTATCGCTACTGAAGCAACTGTTGGTTGATCATGTACGATAGGTGAAAGTACGACAATGTTATTAGTTGGATCATAGTGATCTGATAATTCAACTTCGCCTCTTACTACTCTAACACCTGTTATTCCATTTGCTTGCATTATTATTTCTGCAACTTCTTTTCCAGTTAATCCTGATTTTGTTCTTACTTTTTTATATCTTTCGTATGTTCTTTTTACTTTGAATTGGGCCCATAAAGGAATCAGCATAATTAGTAAAAAGTAAAGTATATAACTTCCTGACATTCCATAATATCCTAATGGCATATAGATTACCTCCTAATTAGTAAAGTATATAAGAAGAATTATACCACGTTC
>CAUUCZ010000125.1:0-3414 GCA_963543895.1 uncultured Gemella sp.
AAATAATTCATTTTATAGGCATTTTGTGTTAAAATTTAAGTAATAGACTTTTTTAGTTATTATGATATAGAAGAAATTTGGGAGTCATTCATTAGTTAATTTATACGATAATTAATTTTTAATTTATGAATCTCCCTTTTAAAAGGAGCTATTTATGATTAAACTCTATAATACATTGACAAAACAAAAAGAAATTTTAAAAACAATTGAAGAAAATAAAGTAAGAATGTACGTTTGTGGACCTACTGTATATAACTATATTCATATTGGTAATGCACGTCCTATTATTGTTTTTGACGTTGTCCGTAAATATTTAGAACACAGTGGCTATGAAGTAGATTTTATCTCTAACTTCACAGACGTTGACGATAAAATTATTAAGGCTAGTAATGAAGAAGGCATTTCTACTAGTGAACTGACTGAAAAATACATTACAGCTTTCTTTAAAGACTATGATGCACTTGGATGTAAGAGAGCGACTAAAAACCCTAGAGTTACTGAATACATGCAAGAAATAATTAACTTCATCTCAAAACTTGTTGAAGAGGGATTTGCATACGAAGCTAATGGTGATGTTTATTTCAGAACACGTAAAAAAGAAGACTACGGAAAATTAAGTAAACAATCTATCGATGACCTAATTAGTGGTGCTCGTATTGAAGTTGGTGAACATAAGGAAGATCCTCTAGATTTTGCATTATGGAAAAAAGCTAAACCTGGAGAAGTTAAATGGGATAGTCCATTTGGAGAAGGTCGCCCTGGTTGGCATATTGAATGTTCTGTTATGGCAAAAGAAACTCTAGGTGATACAATCGACATCCACGCTGGTGGACAAGACTTAACATTCCCTCACCACGAAAATGAAATTGCACAATCTGAATGTCACAACCATGCACCATTCAGTAACTATTGGATGCATAATGCATTTATTAATATTGATAATGTTAAAATGAGTAAAAGTTTAGGTAACTTCCGTCTTGTAAAAGATATTATTGCAAAAATAGATCCAATGGTGCTGCGCTTATTCATGTTAACAGTTCACTACAGAACTCCAATTAACTATACACTAGAAAATATCGAACTTGCGAAAACAAACTTTGAAAAAATTAAAACTGCTTATCAAAACTTACAATTCCGATTAAATAATGATATGTCTGATGAAAAACTAGATACAGAAGTTGTAGCATTAGTTACAGAAGAGTTAAATAAATTTGAAGAATATATGCAAGATGATTTCAATACAGCAAATGCTCTTTCTTCATGGTATGAAATCGTAAGAATTTCTAACTCATATACAGCTAGAGAAGCTGTCAACAAAGAAACTCTAGAGCTAATAAACGCTGCATTTGAAACTTATAGTTCTATTCTTGGAATAAATGTAAAAGAAGACAATACACTTGATAGTGAACACATCGAAAGTTTAATAGCTGAACGTGAAGCAGCTCGTAAAAATCGTGATTTCGCCTTAGCCGATAAAATTAGAGATGACTTAAAAGAACAAGGAATTATCTTAGAAGATACAAAACAAGGTGTACGATGGAAAAAAATATAACTTTTAAATTTACTGAAAAAAACTTCGCTAATCCCAATCAAATGCAAGCTCTAACCCTTGCCTATATCGGAGACAGCATCTATGATATTATGAGTAGAGAGTACGTTATGAAAAATCACTTAGGTAAAATAAATGATCTTCATAAAACAGTATCTACAATCGTATCAGCAAGAGCACAAGCAAGTTTTATGGAAAACATACTAAATAATAGTATATTAACAGAACAAGAAGAAAAAATATATAACCGTGCAAAAAATCAAAAAAACAACTCTAAAGCAAAGAACGCAAGCATTATGGAATATAAACTTGCTACAGGTTTAGAAGCAGTATTTGGTTATTTATATTTAGAAAAAAACTTTGAAAGATTGGAGGAAATGTTTAACTACATAATTAAACTATATGAAGAAAAACAATAAACACTATAAAGAATTAAGATTAAAAAATAAAGAACAAAAACCTCAAGTTGAAACTCCTGAGGTTGATTTAGATAAAGAAGTAATTGCTGGACGTAACGCTATACTAGAAGCAATAAAATCAGGACGTGAAATTAATAAAATTTTATTCCAAGAAGGTATTGAAAAAGGAAGATTAAAATCTATTTTTACTATTGCTAATGAGAAAAAAATCATTTGTCAAGAAGTTCCAAAGCGTAAATTAGATAATTCAACTACTGAACGTCACCAAGGTGTTATCGCCTATGTTGCACCATACTCTTACTTTGAACTTGATGAAGTAGTAAATAATCTAGAAATTAATAAGGATACTACCCTACTAATTTTAGACCATATCGAAGATCCACACAATCTTGGAGCAATAATTAGAACTGCTGAGGCTAGTGGTGTTAAAGCTATAATCATACCTAAACGTCGAGCTGCTGTAGTTAGCCAAACAGCTGTTAAAGCATCTGCAGGAGCAATTGAACACATGCCCGTTATTCGCGTATCAAATTTAACTGATGCTATTAAAAAGTTAAAAGAAAAAGGATTCTGGATTGCTGGAACTACACTAGCAGAGCGTTCTGAAGATTATACAAAAATTGCAAAAGATGTACCTTTAGCTATCGTAATCGGTAATGAAGGTGAAGGAATGAGTAAAGTTGTTACTAATGAATGTGACTTCTTATATCACCTGCCAATGTTAGGAAAAATACAAAGCTTAAATGCTTCTGTAGCTGCTGGAATTATTATGTATGAAAGAATAAAATCTAATGATTAAAATATTAGAATCTAAAGAAGAGCTTAACCTTGGTTTTGCTCTTCGTATTGAAGTATTCGTTAGAGAACAAAAAGTTCCAGTGGAACTTGAACTTGATGAAAAAGATCATAGTAAGAACACTGTTCATATTGGATACTTTGATGGTGAAAAACTTATCGGAATCGCACGTCTTATAGATCTTGATAAAGACATTATTCACATTGGACGTGTTGCTATAGATAAAGATTATCGTGGAAAAGGAATTGGTCGTAAGCTAATTATTGGTTGTGAAACTACTGCCAAAAATATTTTAAAAAGAGAAGTAATTATAGAACTTAGTGCTCAAATTCAAGCTGAAAAATTCTATGAATCATTAGGTTACAACGGAGTTAATGATAAAATATATTTAGATGCGGGTATTGAGCATGTTGATATGAGGAAAGTAATTAATTAAATTTACAAAGGAGGCTTTTTTATGAAAAAACAATATTTATTTATTGATGGTTATAATCTACTTTTTCGTATGAAAGAATATAACTTAATAAAAAGCTCTACCTTCCCTACTGAACGTGATATTTTAATCGATATGTTACGTGAATACGCAGGAGGAAATAATTACATCGTCTACTGTGTATTTGATGCCTATCTAACTCGTGCAAAAGAATATA
>CAUUCZ010000126.1:0-3400 GCA_963543895.1 uncultured Gemella sp.
GCTGCAACTTTATCTTGTAAAGTACATGTTGGAGATTTGAATAATAATGAATCAGAAATAATAGCTGATAACATTAATCCTGCCATTTGTTTGTCGATGTTAACATTTTGCTCTTCATAGATTTTTTTAAGGATTGTAGCTGTACATCCTAGTGGCTCAGCACGGTAATATAATGGGGCTGCTGTTTCAAAGTTTGCAATACGGTGATGATCGATTACTTCACGAACAACAGCTTTTTCGATTCCATTAGCTGATTGTTGGAATTCATTGTGGTCAACTAAGATAACGTGTTGTCCTTCTGCTACTTCCTCTACTAAACGTGGTAAACTTACGTTAAAGTATTCTAAAGCATACTTAGTTTCATCATTGATTTCACCAAGTCTTACAGCTTCTGAATCCATTCCTTGAATTCTTTTTAAGTTGTTGTATACGATACTTGAACAAATTGTGTCAGTATCTGGATTTTTGTGTCCGAAAATTAAAATGTTTGTCATTTTCTAACTCCTTGTTTTTATTTATACTTACTTATATTTTACCTTTTTTTAGTAATTATTTCAAACCTATTTTGAAAATTACAAGCTTTTTTTCGCTAAACTTAAATCTACATGGCAATACCCTGTAGGGTTCTTCTCAAGGTATTTTTGATGATATTCTTCTGCATCGATGTAGTTATTTACTGCTTCTACTTCTACTGCAATTTTCTTAGTGTAATTTTTTTGAAGTTCTTCAATAAATTTAACTACTTCTTCCCTTGTTTCTCCATCTACATAGTAAATTCCTGTTCTGTACTGACGACCCCTGTCTCCACCTTGTTTATTGATGCTTACTGGATCAATAATTCTGAAATAGTGACGTAATACGTCATTTAATGGTAATACAGAATTATCATATTTTAAGTAAATAACCTCTGCATGATCAGTTGATTTAATTTGTTGATAAGTAGTTTCTGCTGTTTGTCCATTGCTGTAACCAACTTTTGTAGTAATTACTCCATCAAGTTGTGCAAAATAACCTTCAACACCCCAGAAACATCCTCCTGCTAGATAAATTTCTTTTTCCATAGCTTAATCCTCTCAATCTTTAATCAATTTTCTTAATTAAGTATCTACAATTATACTATAAAACACTTTCTTTTTATATAATTCTGCCTGTATTTCAACTGGACTATAATAATATCAAAATAACTTAATATAAAATTCTACAGAAAAAAACAAGTACAAATAATTGTACTTGCCTTTAAATATATTCTACTAAATATTGTAAATCTCTTATAAGCTAAGTTTGCTAACAATATTATACTCTATTCTTTTGTATGAGTTTCTTCAAATACTCTGTGTTCTACTTTATAATTATGAAAAATCGCATTTATTTCCGCACCGATAATTAGTATATATCCAGTAATATATAGCCAAAGTATGAATGCCATAAAGGCTCCGATTGTACCATAAGTTTTGATATAACTTGAAAAATGATCAATATAGTACCCGAATAATCTACTGACTATAGTCCATAATAATGTTGCAAACAACGCTCCTGGTAATATACTAATTGCTTTCAGTTTCAGGTTTGGCCCCATAGTATATAAGAACACGAAGACTAAGAATATAAAAAGTAATGGTAGTGTATAATTTAGTACCGACCACAAGTTATAGAATCCTTCATCTAGATTAAATTTGTGAAATAGAAGGTATGTAAGTTGTTTTCCAAATACGATTAAAGCTAACGCAAGAAACATACCTACTAAGAACAATGCTGTTAAGATTACACTAATTATTTTAGTAACAATCCATATTCTTCCATCACGAACTCTAAATGCATTATTAAATGCTATAATTATTCCATAAATACCACTAGATGCTGACCAAAGTGTGAACACAATCCCCACTGTGATAATCGTGTTATTCTTATTATTCAAGACTTCTGTAATCATATCAAAAAGATAATTACCTATCTCCCCTGGTGCGTAGCTTTGAATCTTCTCTAATAAAAATTGTTGGTCAATTTTAAAATATGGCGTCAATGCCAAGGCTACAATCAGCATTGGGAATAAAGATAAGATAAAATAGTAACTTAAATTTGCAGAAAGCAATGATATTTCATCATACATAAGACGATAATACATTTCTTTTACAAATTTTTTAATAGTTAATTTACCTTTTGGATTATCTTCATAGAATGAATAATTCTTTTCTGGTATAAACATAACTATAAAATATATTTAGCCACTGTTTTAGCAGCTTTATAGTACATCGGTAATGAAGAAACAGAGAATAAGTTTAAACTTCCAACAGGAAACTTAGACTTTTCTGATACAATATATCCTTTTTCTTTTAAATACTTTTTAGCTTCTTCTACTTTTGCACGTTCTTCTGAACTAAGATTTTCTTTTTTATGAAATACAGTAGCTGCTGCAAGTGCTCCAGCACCTACAAGACCTAATAATAATTTCTTACCCATTAATATCTCCTTTAAATTTAGTTTCAATTTTTGTCAATATAGTACTATTTTAAACTATTTGATAAAACAAAGCAACAATTAATATATCTTTCTGTATTTATATGAAATATATCGGGTACAAAACATTTATCTTTACTACATTCATTTAATAATTACATAATGCTTTGTAATTTCTTTTTTTCATAGTTTTTTCTACTATCTAATATAACGAAGAAATTTGAAGATTCTAAACAATAAACTCATCCCAATTTTCTCTTTAAAATTAGGATGAGCCTATCTATTATTTAGATTTATTATTTTCTTTAAGCTGCTGTGTTATTTGTTTATCGTAATAGTCATTTAAACTTTTTATTGTATACATTTTATTAATGTAAATCCCCATAATACTAAATATAACCGTTATCACTAACAAGGTTACAAGTAAGGATGCTACTATTGCATTTGCTTTTTTATGTTCTTTTATTATATTCATCGCATTAACTTCCCTCCTCATTGTTAGTGCTTGGTTTTATTTTTTCTATTTCTACATTATCTTTAGAGTGTATTTCTTTATCTTTCTTTGCCTTCTCTTCTTGGGCTTTTTCTTTATCTGTTTTTTCATCTTTTATCTTTAGAAACATATCGCGTTCATGATTGTTTTTATCTACGATTAGTATATGTATAGTTTCATCCTCAACAGATAAAGTATACCTTTTGATATGTTTTAGTAAGAGAATATATCCAGCAAAGTCATTAGAATTTTTAAACTTATCCATATAGATTTGATTATCATTGAAATTAATCCTTACATCTTCTGAATCATCTTTACTTTTCATTATAATATAATGTTTTTCTTGAGTAACTTTTGCGCTATTATTATATATCTGTAGTATTTTTCTGTGGGCCAAGGCATATTCATAATTTGAATAATCTAAAAATCTTTTAGAGGTGTTTATTGTAGTCT
>CAUUCZ010000127.1:0-3335 GCA_963543895.1 uncultured Gemella sp.
GAATATATTATTCCATAAAACTTATATTATTATAAAGATGGATGTGAAGCTATGAAGAAAAAATTAGTTATAATTACAGGAATAAGTGGAGCAGGGAAAAATACAGCATTACAAGTCTTTGAAAACCAAGGGTATTTTTGTACAGATAATTTACCGGGATTAGTTGTTGAAGATTTCTTGAGAATAATAGAAGAAAAAGATATTGATAAAACAGCGATAAGTATTGATATAAGAAGTAAACACATTTTTGTTGATTTAAAGGAATTATTAAAAAGACTACAACAAAGTGAGTACTTTGATGTTAAAATCTTATTTTTAGATAGTGATGATCAAGTATTGGTCAATAGATATAAAGAAACTAGAAAAAATCATCCTTTATCTACTGAGTTTAGCTTACTTGAAGGTATTGCTCAAGAGAGAAAAGATATGAATGATATCAAAGGGATTGCAAATTATATTTATGATACTACAAATACTTCTGTAAAAGATTTGAAGAAAAAGATATTGGAAGACTTCGGAATTGAGAAAAAAGATAGTTATCATATTACAATCTCAAGTTTTGGTTACAAATATGGGGTTCCTATTGACGCAGATAATATTGTCGATGTTCGTTTCTTGAGAAATCCGTTTTATATAAATGAATTACGAGAAAAAACCGGTCAAGATAGTGAAGTATATGATTATGTTTTTGAGGATGAAGTTACTCAGGAATTTTATGATAAGTATTTAGAACTTATGACGTTTATGATAGATAAGTATCAATATGAAGGTCGTGATAAGGTTGCTATAGCAGTTGGATGTACAGGTGGTAAACACCGTTCTGTTAGTGTAGCAAGAAGATTACATGAAGATATTTCAAAATTAGGATATAGGGTGTATTTAGAGCATCGCGATATCAATAAGGGTAGGTAGAAAAATGAGTACTAAAATAAAAGTAGTTACTATTGGTGGAGGAACTGGATTATCAGTTCTTTTGAGGGGGTTAAAAAAATACCCTCTTGAAATAACTGCTGTAGTAACGGTAGCAGATGATGGAGGAAGTTCTGGAAAAATAAGAAGTGATATGAATATTCCTTCTCCAGGTGATATAAGAAATGTTATCGCGGCATTATCGGATGTTGAACCATATTTGGAAAAAATGTTCCAATATCGATTTGATAGCGGTGAAGTAAAGGGGCATCCAGTTGGTAATTTAATGATAGCTGCTATGACGGATATTCATGGGGATTTTTCTACTGCGGTAAAAGTTATGAGTAGAATTTTAAATGTACGTGGAACTGTATTGCCGACTACTAATGATATAGCGACATTAAATGCTGTATTATCAGATGGAGAGATTATTCGTGGAGAATCTTCAATTACAAAAGCAGGCGGAGTTATAGATCATGTTTATATTACGCCTTCAAGAGTTAAACCCAATGAAGATGTACTTAAAGCAATAGAAGAGGCAGATTATATTATTATGGGACCTGGAAGTCTATATACTTCTATAATTCCTAATTTAGTAATCTCTAATGTATCGGAAAAGATTAGAGAAAGCAAAGCTAAGAAGATATATGTTTGTAATGTCATGACTCAACATGGTGAAACAGATAATTATTCGGTTTGTGATCATATCGTTGCGATTAATAAACATGTTCAAGAGAACATCTTTGACTTAGTAATTGCTAATTCGCGTGAATTTGATGATAGTATTTTATCGAAATATCACAAAGAAAAACAAGAACCGGTCAAAATCGATCATGAAAAAATTGAAGCATTGGGGATAAAATTAATAAAAAATAATGACGTTGGAATCGTTGATAATAATACGATTAGGCACAATGCAGATAAAGTTTCTGAATTAATTTACGATTATATTATAGACGATAAGCCAACAATGATTTATAATAAAAGGTGAGAAAACAAATAAGGAGAACAAAAATGCACTTAAAATTTGATTATTCGAAAGCACTAAACTTCTTTAACGAACAAGAAGTGAAAAATATGGAAGGTTATGTGAAAGTTGCTCACGATCAATTACACAATAAAACTGGAATTGGTAGTGACTTCTTAGGATGGGTTGATTTACCAACTAACTACGATAAAGAAGAATTTGCTAGAATTAAAGAAGCTAGTAAAAAAATTCAAGGTAATTCTGAAGTACTTGTTGTTATCGGAATTGGTGGATCTTACTTAGGAGCTCGTGCTGCAATTGAAATGCTTAACGATAGTTTCTATAACTTCTATGAAAAAGATAGAAAAACTCCTCAAATCTTCTTCGTAGGTCACACTATTTCTTCAAGTTACACTCAAGAATTAGTTAATTACTTAAAAACTACAGGAAAAGATTTCTCTGTAAACGTAATTTCTAAATCTGGTACAACTACTGAGCCTGCGATTGCATTCCGTATCTTCAAAGAATTACTTGAAGAAAAATATGGAAAAGAAGGAGCAAAAGAAAGAATCTTCGCTACTACTGATAAAGCTCGTGGAGCATTAAAATCTTTAGCTGATGATGAAGGATATGAAACATTTGTAGTACCTGATGATATTGGTGGACGTTTCACAGTTCTTACTGCAGTAGGATTACTTCCAATTGCTGTAAGTGGAATTGATATTGATAAAATGATGGCTGGAGCTAAATTAGCTCAAGATGAACTTTCTTCACCAGATTTAAGTACTAATATTGCTTATCAATATGCTGTAATGCGTAACGTACTACAACAAAAAGGTAAATTAATCGAAATTCTTGTTTCTTATGAACCATCAATGGTTTACTTCAATGAATGGTGGAAACAACTTTACGGTGAATCTGAAGGTAAAGATGGAAAAGCATTATACCCATCAAGTGTTTGCTTCTCAACTGATCTTCACTCTATGGGACAATATGTTCAAGAAGGACGTCGTATTCTAATTGAAACTATCTTAAAAGTTAAATCTCCAAATAAAGATATTGAACTTAAAGAAGCTGAAAATAACCTAGATGGACTTAACTATCTAGCTGGAAAAACTATGGACTTTGTAAATACTAAAGCATTTGAAGGAACTCTTCTTGCTCACACTGATGGAGGAGTGCCTAACTTCGTAGTAGAACTTCCAGATATGAGCGAATTTACATTCGGATACTTAGTATACTTCTTCGAAAAAGCTGTAGGTATTTCTGGATATATGCAAGGTCTAAATCCATTTGACCAACCAGGAGTAGAAGCGTATAAGAAAAATATGTTTGCTCTTCTTGGAAAACCAGGATTTGAAGATTTAAAAGCAGAATTAGAAGAAAGATTAAAATAATCTAGAATAAAATAAAAACTGATAGAGGAATAATGTTCCTTTATCAGTTTTTTTGTGTATAT
>CAUUCZ010000128.1:0-3323 GCA_963543895.1 uncultured Gemella sp.
ACACGCCCAGTACGACGAACTTCGTCTCCTTCTTTAATATCAGTAGTTGGACCTAAAATTACGATACCAACATTTGTGTCTTCAAGGTTTTGAGCAAGCCCCATAACCCCTGTTTTAGTGAACTCTACTAGCTCACCACTCATTATTTCATTAAGACCGTATACACGAGCAATACCGTCCCCTACTTCTATAACTGTACCGACATCTGTTGACTTAACTTCAAACTGATAATTTTCTATTTGTGATTTTAGTAATGAACTAATTTCTTCAGCTTTAATAGCCATTTATGTCCCTCCTTGTTTCAACTTCTTCTAGATTGAAGAAATTTTTGATTTTATAGCATTTAATTTCGCCTTAATAGTAGCATCAACTACTTTGTTATTATAAGTAAGTTTTAAACCACCTAGAAGACTTTCATCTACAAAATTATTAATTTCTACATTTTCTAGTTGTAACTCATTTTTAATTTTTTCTTTTAGATTTTCTAACTGTTCTTTAGTTAAAGGTGAAGCTGATTCAGCTTTAACAACAACATTTCTTGAATGTTTATTAAACAATTCAGTATACTGTTCTAAAACGAAATTAATTAATGAGATTTGCAGGTTACCTGCTAAGATTTTAACAACATTCACAACATATTTATTTACTCCTGCAAATGATGCATCAATCAAGTTAATTTTTTTTATTTTTTCTAAATTAGGGTTGTTCATCAATGTAACAAAATCAGAGTTTCCATTAACGACTTTTGCAACTTCCTTTAACTCATAAGAAACTTCTTCTAATGTGTTATTTTCTTTTGCAACTTCAAATAATGAATATCCAATTTTATTAGCTAATACTGACTTACTCATTATTTCACCCCTACCTCTTTAATGACTTTATCAACATATTCACTTTGTGTTGAGCCATCTAATTCTTTTTCTAAAATTTTCGAAGCTACAAGCACTGATAAATCAGCGATTTGTTTGTTGATTTCTTCAAGCGCTCTTTTCTTCTCGTCCTCAATGTCTCTTTGAGCATTTACTTTTAATTGTTCTGCTTGTTTACGCGCTTCTTCAAGAATAGCTTGTTTTTCAACCTTAGATTGTTCACGAGCATCTTCCATCATAACTTTGATTTCTTGTTGCGCATTTTTTAATTTTTCTTGATTTTCTTCAAGTAAAATTAGTGCTTCTTTTTGATTTTTAGCAGCATCATCAAGTTGACCTTCAACTAATCTTTGACGCTCATCTAACATATCAATAAGTTTGTCCCAAGCAAATTTTTTCAGTAATACTAATAAGATTAATACAGCTACAATGTTAATAGCCATATTTCCTAGATTAAAACCTTGATGAGAAGAGTGTTCAGTAGCTAAAAATACTAAATTTTCCATTTACTAAATGCTCCTATTCTTCATAGTTCTTTTGTTCACAGTATTATACTAAATTATTTAGCTAAGATAACGAATGAAATAACGATAGCTAAGATAGGTACTGCTTCTACAAGTGCGAATAATACGAAAGCATTTGATTTTAATCTTGACTCTAATTCTGGTTGGCGAGATACACCTTCGATAAATTTACCGAATAAAAATCCGTTACCGATACCAGCACCAACTGCTGCTAATCCTGCTGCTAAACCTGCTCCAATTAATTCTACCATAATTATATTTTCCTCCTTGGATAATAAATGAATTTTATTAATTATTAGATTTTTGCACATATAGTGCGTTTAAAAAGATTAATGTTCATCACTAATTTTATGTGATAAATAAATGAATGTTAAGACAGTAAAGATATATGCTTGGATAAATCCTATAAATAGAGAGAATCCTTTCCATACTACTAATCCTGCCATACCAGCTATTGCACCAAAGAATCCTACTGTTGTAAGTGTAGCTAATAGTGCTAATAATATTTCACCTGCATAGATATTACCGAATAAACGCATTGAAAAAGTCATTAAGTTTGTGAACTCTTCAATAACCTTGAACGGTGTAATACCTATACCTGAAGAAGTATATGTACCAAAATAGTGTTTAACTCCTTTATACTTAATCCCTGCAAAATGAGTAAAGACGATCACTAATAATGCAAGAGAGAAAGTAAATGTTGGATCCGCAGTTACAGAGTTGACATAGACTACTTCATTGTAACTAACTTCTATTAAAACACCTATAGTATTTGCTACTGCAACAAGTGAAATAATTGTTAGAGCTGTTGCCCATAATCCTTTACCATATTTTTTCCAGTTAACATTACCTTTGATGACATTATCACTAACGAAATACGCAAGTAATTCAACCGCATTTTGACGTTTACTATCTGGTCTTAATTTTATTCTACTAGTCAGAAACATCACAATAACAAAGGTAAGTAATACTGTTATTAAAGTTGTGATTACACTAGGAATATTAACCGTTATATCATAGCCAAATAATTTGGTAATAAGATATGTGTGTTTTTCCATATATTCCCCTCACCTCTTTTCTTAAGTAACTTTTAGATTTCTAAATCTGTTGTAATATAAAATTAGAAATACATAATCATATTATAATATGATTTTGTAATATTTGCTAGCGATTTCTTAAATTTTATATGATTTAATCAAAAATAATCTACTATTATTTTGTTCCGAAGATTCTGTCTCCAGCATCCCCTAATCCTGGTACAATATAACCGTGATCGTTTAATTTTTCATCTAATCCTGCGATATAGATATCTACATCTGGATGTGCATCATGTAAAGCTTTTACACCTTCCGGAGCTGCTATTAAACACATAAATTTGATATCGTTAACTCCACGTTGTTTTAATGAGTCGATTGCTGCAATTGCAGAACCACCAGTTGCTAACATTGGGTCAACAACGATAAAGTGACGTTCTTCTGGATTGCTAGGTATTTTAACAAAATACTCATGTGGTTGTAGAGTTTCTGGATCACGATATAATCCAACATGACCTACTCTCGCAGATGGGATTAAATTCATTAATCCATCTACCATTCCTAATCCTGCACGTAGAATCGGAACGAATACAATCTTTTTACCTGCAAGGCGTTTACAAGTAGTAGTTTGAATTGGAGTCTCTACTTCAACATCCTCAAGTGGAAGATCACGAGTAATTTCATAAGCCATTAAAGAACCTACTTCATTAGTAAGTTGTCTAAAGTCTTTAGAACCCGTTCTTTTATCTCTAATAAAAGATAATTTATGTTGGATCAATGGATGATCAAAAACATGAACTTTTGACATAATTTATAGTTCTCCTTTGTATTATTATTATATTTATTTTACTCTAATTATTTCATTTTAACAAGGGATATCCGAAAATATTTTACTC
>CAUUCZ010000129.1:0-3312 GCA_963543895.1 uncultured Gemella sp.
ATTATCTTCTACTTCCCAAAATTGATTTTCTAACTCAATATAAGAACAATATTTATCTAAAATTAATTTTCTAACATCTTTATCAGGTATGTTTGTACAATAAATATATAGGTCATAATCAGAACTTTCATCATAGTTACTACCACTTCTAGAACCTCCTAATACTATTGCCGTTACCTCTGGTAATCTAGTAAATTCAAACCAAAGTTTATAAAATACAACCATTTTACTATCCTTTCAATATTGATATAATTCCTATTACATGTTATTCTATCATACTTCCTAATTTATATATAGCTATATTTTAAACTTTTATTAAATATTAAAAGAAGCCATGCACATAAATAGAGCATAGCTTCTTTCTTATTTATATCTTAGTTTTGTAAAATTTTTCAAATAATATTATGCAATATTATCCATATCATACAATTTCTTGTACTTATCATTTGTTGCGTATAGTTCACTGTGTGTTCCATCCATCTCTATTTCTCCATCTTTAATGAATATTATTCTATCCATATATTCAATAGAGTTTAGATGGTGGGTAACCCAAACTATTGTTTTATCTTTACTAGATTCAAAAATTGTAGTTAACAGTTCATGTTCTGTCTTTGGATCTAATCCCACAGTTGGTTCATCCAGTAGTAACAATTCGTTGTTTTGAATAATACTTCTTGCGAATGCTATACGTTGACGTTCTCCTCCTGAGAACCTACTTCCTGTTTCAAATACATTTGTATCTATTCCATCAGGAAGACTTTGCAATAGTTTAGACAATTGAGCTTTTTCTAAACTCTCATTAATTTTTTCTTCAATTTCAGCTTCTTCTGTTCCAGAATCTAAAAGTGCAAGTTTAAGATTTTCTCTAATCGTCATATCAAATAGATATGGTTTTTGGTTTAAAAGTGAAATTTCTGTACCTAACATTGTTTCTGTTGGTTTTTTATCAAGAACAATAATCTCACCTTGATAATCTGTATAAGTACCAGTTAATAATTTCACCAATGTAGATTTCCCTACTCCACTTCTTCCTAATATTGCTACTTTCTCACCATTTTTAATAGAAAGTGATAAATTATTTATAATAGTCTTACCTTTTTCATATTCAAAAGATAAGTTTTTTACGTCGATAATATTTCCTTCAGAATTTTTTTCATTAACTACTTCGATTTTTTCATCATCTTCTTGAGCATAAAATTCTTTTACTCTATTAATTGAAACTTCATACCCTGGAATATGAGCTACAGCTTCACTTGTCATCACTGCTACACTAAGTACTGATAATACCATCATACAAAATGATGCAATATAGACATTTTCTATAACATTGTTAACTGTCATATTCCAACAACTATATATCATTAAGAAAGCTGTGGCACCTGCAAGTAGATTAACAAAGTTTTCTCTCAAGTGAACGAATGTTTTAATTTTTCTTTCACGTTTTAAAAGTTTTTGTTCTTTAGCTTGGTAGTCATCCATGAATTCATTTACTTTATTAGAAGAAATCCAATCGCTTAATCCAAAAATAGCACTAGTAAAATCTCGATATAGATTATATTTAGCTTCCTTCATAATTTGGAAGTTCTTTCTAGTAATTGTAAGTGATGCAAATGGAACTACAAAAATTATAAATAATCCAAATAGAGATGCTAAAATTGCATAATTCATGTCATACCCAAACATTACTGTAATGAAAAGTATATATAATACTAATGAAATAATACTTGGGAATATTGTTTTTAGATAGATATTTTGCATATTTTCAATATCTTCAGAAATAATACCTAGTAAATCTCCAGATTTATATTCTTTTTTCAATTTCAATGCTTTAGGTTCTAATATTTTATATACCCTACTACGCATTTTTTCTATTATTCCTAAAACTAAGTTGTGACTCACTAGCCTTTGAATATAAGAAAATGTAGATTGTGCTAACGAGAATGTTCTTGTTAATACTGTAGGTACCTGTAGCATTAGAATATTTCCTATTTGTAATGAGGCTTTACTAATTAAGTAACCTGATACGTACATTAACGCTGCTCCACTAATAACAGACATTAATCCTAAAAAGACTACTCCGCTCATTACACCTTTATTCTGTTTAAGTTCTTTTCTTATTATTGAATTATTTTTCACTATAGCTACCTCCTACTAGATTAGCTTTTAATTCTTCGAAACGTGATGAATTTTTAAATTCGACTACTTTCTCAAAATCACTAACCTTTCCTTGTTCTAGATTTAACACATAATCTACATTATTCAGCCAGTGTAGTCTATGTGTAGCTATAATTACAGTTCTACCTTTAAATAATTCTAGTAATTTTTCTTTAATCTCAAACTCTGTTTCTATATCTAGATGACTTGTTGGTTCATCTAAAATAATTACTTCTCTATTACTAATTAAAGCTCTGGCAATAGCAATACGTTGCGCTTGACCACCACTTAATTCTTGACCACCTTCTCCAATATTAGTGTCATAACCTTGTGGTAATTTAGATATAAATTTATCTAAACCTACTAACTCACTAATTTCTTTTAAGTAATCTTCACTTATATTCTCATTAGAATAGAATAATATATTATTTCGAATCGTATCTGGGAAAATATAAGGGAATTGCGATATGTATGAGATGTTATTTGACCAGTGAACATTTTTTAAATTTGTAACCTCATCATTAATTAATATCTCACCCTCACTCTGTTCATTAAAACCAGATAATAATGAGATTAATGAAGTTTTTCCACTTCCGCTTTGTCCTACAAGACAAATTTTTTCACCTTTGTTTATTGATAAAGTTATATTATCAAGAATTTTTTTGTCATCTTTTATTAATCCTACATTTTGTAGTTTTATGCTCTCTACACTCTCGATAGAAGATTTCTGAGATTTATTTTTCTCATTATTCACTATCATTCGATTAATATCCTCATAAGCCATTTGACCATCAAGCGTAGCATGATAATCTGTTGCTGCTTGTTTCATCGGTAGGAAAAATTCTGGAGCTATTAATAATACAGTAAGCGATGGTAATAGCACTGTACTTCCATCTAATAGTAGAATCCCTAATCTAACGGCTAAGAGTGCGATTGCAATTGTTGTTAAGAAATCGAGTGCAAAACTGTTTAAAAATGCTACACTAAGTGTCTTCATAGTACTTTGACGATACTCTTTATTTTTCTTTTCCATAATAGGTAAGTAATTTTTACTTACACCTAAGAATTTAAGTGTTTCTACTCCACGAATTGTATCGATAAAGTTATTAGATAATGCTCTATATTTTTTATACTGTCTATTCGCCATATCTCTAGCGT
>CAUUCZ010000130.1:0-3285 GCA_963543895.1 uncultured Gemella sp.
TGTATATTATTAGAAATGTTGGTGTTTATTTATGAATTTGAATTGTAAAATAAAATTTGAGAAATATTTAAAAGAAAATAATTTAGAAGATAAAAATAACATATTAGAGCTTTTCAGTCAGTTAACTTTAGAACAACTTGCTGAAAAACTTCTAACTTTAGATGAAGATGAAATTGTAAACTACGCAATTGAGTGTGTTTGCGAAGAACTTCTTATTACTTCATCGTATAAAATAGAACGTACTGGGATGAAACTAGGTCTACACAGAATGGAACATATTCTTGAACTTTTCGACCATCCTGAAAAAGATCTTAAGGTAATCCATGTTGCTGGTACTAATGGTAAGGGATCTACTTGTTCTTATTTGAAAGATGTCTTAAAAACTAAGTATAGAGTTGGATTATACACAAGTCCTGGTATGCTGAGTTTTAACGATAGAATTCGTGTTAACGATGATTTTATTTCATATAAGGAAGCTTATCGCTTATTCAAACTAGTTCGAGAGACTTACGACAAAAATAATCCAGATCCAAGTGACAAACTATCATTCTTTGAAATCATTACAGGTGTAGCTCTATTGTACTTTAGAGAGCAAAAAACAGATTTCGTAATTATGGAAGTCGGTCTTGGTGGAAGATATGACGGAACAAATATTTTCAAAGAAAAAGTATTATCTATTATTACAAAAATCGGTCTAGATCACACCGCTATTCTTGGAGATACTCTTGAAAAAATTGCCTATGAAAAAGGTGGAATTATCCAAGAAAATGATAATGTTCTAATTTATCCTGCTGGTGAAGGTGTCGTAAATGTAATAAAAGACATCTGCCAAGATAAAAATGCTAACTTAAATATCTTAAACGAAAAAGATATTGTTGTGAAGAAAGTCGAAGCTAGAGGTAACGAATTCTCATACAAAGGTGTAGATTATTCTACAAAAATGGTTGGTGCTCACCAAACTTTTAATGCATCTTTAGCTTTAGAAGCATTATCTAATCTGAAAAAACGTGGTATTATCGATATAGAAGATAGTGTTATAAAAGAAGCTCTAAGTAAATCGGTTTGGGTAGGACGTTTAGAATGGATTCGTGAAAATATTCTTCTAGATGGTGCACACAATAATGATGGTATTGACAGTTTAGTAGCCTACCTAAATAAACAAAAATTCCCTAAACTAAAGATTCTACTTGGTATTCTGGAAGACAAAGACTATAAAGATATGATTGAAAAATTAAAAACTATCCCTGCTGAATTCTCAGCGACAAAAGTTCCAATCGAGATTAAAGAATCAAATCTTGATAACCTAGTTCAAAGCTTTGGTAACACTAATGTTACTAAATATGAAAATTATGAAGTTGCTTTAAACAATATCATTCCAAATCTAAAAGATGATGAAACTCTTCTAATTACAGGTTCACTTTATCTTATCTCAGCGGTAAGAGGTGAAATACTAGAAAAATACTAAACACACAGCAAAAGAACCAGCTCGCTGCCGGTTCTTTTTTCTATTCATAGTTTTCTATAAAATGTTTTATCGCCGCTGCAAAATCTTCTACTACATGTGTAGCTTGGTCTTTTACTTCTTGTGGCGCTCGATTCATACAGTATGAAATATCCGCTACTTTAAACATATCCACGTCATTTCCTGAATCTCCTAAAGCTATTACTCTATCATACCCTGAACTGATAGATTTAATACCGCTAGCTTTAGAAATATTTTTTGCTGTGATTTCCATACGTGTTAAACCAGATTTATAAATCTCTACTTCTGGAAATTTTTCTCTCATTATATCGTAATGATAATCTAGTTGTTCTTTTGTTGGTCTAACATTTATTTTATAGATTGTTTTTCCTTTTAATATTTCAAAAGGATTTTCGACACAAATGAGTTCCATATTCCACAATCTATCTTTTTTCTCATGATCAAAATTACCAATACGTTGATTTCCATCTAAAGCATCAAAGATTAATTTACTTTCTTTTAGATATTCGAATATTCTAGTTAAATCTCTAGTAGGAATATGTTTTTCAAAAAGAACTTCATCTTGTCTTGTTACGACCGCTCCGTTAAACCCTATCATGTGTGTAACATCCATATCATTACCTTCGGCAATGTATTTGATTTCTTCAACAGAACGCCCAGTCGCAACTGAGAAATCCCCGTAATTTTTAGCATCATGATACGCTTTTAAATCTTCTTTTTCGACGAACACTGAATTTTTTACAAATGTTCCGTCTAAGTCTGTAACAAACAAATTCTTCATGAAACTATTCCTCCATACCAAGCATATCTTGGATTTCCATTTTTAATACATTAGCATGAGATCCATAAATTGATTGCATTTGCATATCACTTTCTGCAAATCCCATAGCTCCAAGTTTCGTTGTAATACGCTCTTGATCTACTACACTCTTATCTTTTACATTAATTCTTAAACGAGTTATACAAGCATCTACAGCTTCGATGTTATCTGGACCACCATGTGCTTTGATTAGCTCAGTAGCTTGTTTTCTAATTCCTTCTGGTGTTTTTTGTACTGTTTCCATTACTTCATCGTCACCAGCAGTTGTTAAATCAGTTGCTTTTGTTTCTTCTTTACCAATTGTAGCGATTTCTACACCTAGTTTAGCACGAGCTTCGTGTTTGTTAGATAAGCGAACTTCATCACTATCTTCACGACCAGGTGTTTTAAGATCAAATTTAACAATCATAAATCTGAATACGATATAGTAAATGAAGAAGTAAACTACACCTACGATTGGTACTAACCACCAAGCTGTTTTAGGACCTTGAAGTACTCCATAGATTACCCAGTTAATAAATCCATGTCCAGTTGGAGTTGCTACCCCTGCGCCTAACATGTGCATTACAAATAATGCTGATCCAGCTAAGAATGCATGTACTACATAAAGAATTGGTGCTACGAATAAGAATGTGAATTCAATTGGTTCTGTAATACCTGTTAAGAATGAAGTACCCGCAGCTGCGAATAATAATGAACCTACAACTTTACGTTTTTTCTCATCGGCAGTTTTGTACATTGCATAAGCTGCACCAGAAAGACCGAACATGAAGTAAACGAATTTACCACCGTTGAATCTTGTAATACTTGGATCTACGTGTTGAACATTTGGATCAGCTAATGAAGCTAAGTAAGCATTGATTGTACCAACTACACGTTGTCCCCCAATTTCCCAAGCTCCACCTAATTCTGTTGTACGAACTGGCCAGTTTAAACCGTGGTGAAGACCGAATGGTAATAATGCTCTTTCTACTAAACCATA
>CAUUCZ010000131.1:0-3261 GCA_963543895.1 uncultured Gemella sp.
ACCTTTTTCACTTATCACTAGTTCAGGATTTTCCTCCTGCACCAGTGGTTCACTTTTTTCGCTTATCACTAGCTCTGGGTTCTCTTCTTGTACCAGTGCTTTGCCTTTTTCGCTTATTACTAGTTCCGGATTTTCTTCTTGTACCAGTGATTCACCTTTTTCACTTATCACTAGCTCTGGGTTCTCTTCTTGTACTAATGCTTCGCCTTTTTCACTTATCACTAGTTCTAGGTTCTCTTCTTGCACTAGTGATTCACCATTTTCACTTATCACTAGTTCTGGATTCTCTTCTTGCACTAGTGCTTCGCCTTTTTCACTTATCACTAGCTCTGGGTTTTCCTCTTGCACTAGTGATTCACCTTTTTCACTCACTACTAGCTCTGGGTTTTCCTCTTGCACTAGTGACTCACCTTTTTCACTTATCACTAGCTCTGGGTTTTCCTCTTGCACTAGTGACTCACCTTTTTCACTCACTACTAGTTCTGGGTTCTCTTCTTGGACTAAAGAATCTCCTTTCGAATCAGTATATATTCTGATTGGTATATTCACAATATCAAACGAATTATCTGAATATGTTACTTTCACCTTTGCTGCAACATCACCTAATTCTCCAAACTCTGTAGAATTTAGTATTTCATAGCTAGTATTTTGAGGTATATTATTTTTATCAATCCTATTAATTACATCATTTACATTCAAACTACTTCCCTGATGTAATAAAATCTTTTCATCATTTATTACTCTAGGATCATATTTCCCCGCTTCTGTGAGTTCTAAAGCAGCACGTGAATTAATAACACTCATACCTAAATTAGCAACTTCTTTAGTTATGTTATTAACGACCAGCTGTGGAGCAAGTGAATTCGAAACAGTAATAGCAGCTTCTTCTAATTTTTCTGTTAAATTATATTTCGCACGATTATAATTTTCCACCGATCTTGTTGTTTTATCAGATAAATCTACAACTGACTCTACTAGTTTTTTAGCAGCATTTACTACAGAAATTAGTTCTTTTTTATCAGCCTCTGTTACAGAAATTGGAACATCAATATTATTGCTAGTATTATCATCTAAATAAGAAACTTTAATCCTAGCATGTTTTAAACCTAATGTTGTTAATTCATCTTTTGAAACTACAGATAATTTAATATTTACTGGTAATAAATCACGATTAATCTTATTAAAGACATCTCTATCTTTAAGTTTTTCTCCAATCATTAACGAAATTGGTTTATCATCAACTAAAGTTGGTAAAAATGTCTTACTCAAAGTACCCTTTTCTGGAGCAATTATACTTAATTTATTTATATTCTCATCACGATATCCAACTCCATCCATCCCTTGACGTCTTCCAAAATTAAAGTCCGGATTTGAATTAACTCTACTTTCAAAGTATGATGTTGATGAATGGGCTCCAGCACTTTTACCTATGCTTATCTTATTACTAGGCTGAAGATTTCCTGGGATTATGTTATCATTATCAGTATAATAATTTTTTATCTTTCCAGATTTTGCAAGTTCTTCAGAAATCTTTACATCATCCTTTGGAACTCCCCATAACCAACCACTCTTAACTTTTGGAGCATTGAAAGTGTAAGTTTGTTTATACTTAGCGAATTTATCTTTTTCTGCTGTTGCTGTAGCTCTTAATGATAGGTACCCACCTAATGAGTGTCCCGTAATGTATAAATTAGTAATAGTACTATCACTTTTAATTTTTTTCATTAATTGAATAGCTGCTTCACTCTGATTCGATTCATTACCAAAAAACAATGCTAAATCAGCCTTCAAATCTCCTGCCTGAGCAACATTTGTACCAGCAAATGCGAGAACTTGAATCTTATCCCCTTTTAAAAACGGGAAATTATTAGTTGTTTCAAATAGTACCGCATCAAGTCCATTACCTTGATGATACGTTTCTTTTACTCGCCAATATGGTCCAAGTTCATTGTTAGCCATCTTTTGAATGTTATTTGAAAGAGTTCCTGCTGGAGCATTTTTTTTAAGAATATCATCTATTTTTTTATCATTCTCATAAACTAAATTGATAAACATAGCCATATCCCTTGCTGATATATTCCAGATCAATTTATCCTTATCTACTTTATCATTTAATCCGTCTCCATCAGTATCAGCTAATCTTGGATGTATATCGTATCCAAGATAAGTACGTCCATCTTTCTTATAAATATATAATTCATCTTTATTTGCTATACCATCACCATCATCATCTCCATCAGGATTAAGTACTGCTTTTTTATAAATTAAACTGTCATACTTACCTCCCTCTAATCCTATATAACCTTTTGCTATATTTTCAGCATATTTGCTAGTAAGTCTAGAAATAATTTTTGTCCCTTTTTCTACAGGTTCTTCCGTATTTCCAGGTGTTTCAGTTATTACTTTATTTTCTTCTGTATTTTTATTAATTACCTTCGTTAATAAACTTGCAATTTCACTACTATCATCTACTCGCTTATCAATAACATTTAAATTTTTATTTGAAGAATCTGAACTTGTTACAGTAGGTTTATTTTCAGATTTAATAACTGATGAATTAGTTGAAGTTGAAACTGCAACAGAATCTTTATTTTCAGCACTATTACCATTAGAAGATTCTATTGTTTTATCACTTGTAATATTCTTTGTATTTTCTACATTATTCACATGACTAGTTATATGTGATACTTCTTTACTAATATTACTACTTGCTATTACAGTATTATTACTTTCACTATTATCTTCATGCGCACTAGCTACTCCTCCTAAAAATACCAATGAACCAATGGCAACTGATACTATACCAAAACTAAATTTTTTTATTCCATATTTTACAATTTTTTTATTAATACTATTTTTAAACATATTCCCTCCAAGTATTTAACTTAAATATATGTATATAGAATTTAATTAACATTATTTTTAGTTAACTAATACTTCTACATTCATTAAGTATACACGAAAAAACACAATATAACAAACTTAAATTTAATAGTATTTTCACATCTATTTATTCTATTAAATAGATATATTTCTAATGTATCTAATTAATTTATTACAATATTTATCCAAATAATCACTAAAACATTTAATTACCTTATTAAATATAACAATCTTAAATTATATCATTTATAATTTCTCAAAATTTTTATTATACTATATACTTAATTTAACTCTCAACAACTAATAAAAATTTCAAAAAAAAAAGGTTCTACAAAATTTAGGACTGATGAGAAGGGTCATGAGCTTTAAGCTCATGAT
>CAUUCZ010000132.1:0-3258 GCA_963543895.1 uncultured Gemella sp.
AAATCATATATTCCATAGCAAGTTATATGAAAAGGGGATTTAATAGTGAATAACGCTGTAAAGCAAGAAAAATTTGTACTAACTATTACTGCGGATAATGTAGTGTCGACAGATGAACGTTTTGATATTAATAATTTAAGTCTTGGGGATAATTATAAGCCTCTTGATGTGAAATTCGAAAAATTGAATGGAGATATTATAACTCGTAAATATAATAAAGGTGAAAGAAAGAACTCTAATCAAACAATGCCTAGATTGGCCCTTCAAATTTTTGAACAACAAATTATTAATCTATCTGAATCAGAGAAAGAAACATTTCCTGTATGTAGATATACTCTAGATAGTGATTTGAGATATGGAATTTATCGTAGTGTTGAAGAGTTTAAGAAGTATAGAAATACTATTGAATACTTAAAGTATTTTTATGATGATGATAAATTATTGGTGATTTATTGTTGGAATCTCTTTTCTACATTAATTTTTGTTCAAGAGTGTCTAAAGCGTTTTGGTGAGCCTGGTGATAAATTTATTCTTACTTATAGAGAGAAAGATATAAAAGAAAGTGAAGATGAGGCAAATGAAGCTACGATTCAAGAGGAATTAGTTAAGCCTGTAAAAGAATATGGAAACGAGTATTCTCGTATGTTAATTGAATCAAAAAATATAATTTTTAGGGGGGCACCAGGGACAGGAAAATCTTATTTAGCTAAACAGATTGCAACTGATATTATCAGCGAAGGTTATTTTGATAAATATGAATCTCTAAATGATGAGCAAAAAAAACAGGTTGAATTTGTTCAGTTCCATCCAAGTTATGATTATTCAGATTTTGTTGAGGGGTTACGTCCAAAGATCAATGATGATGGTTCTATGGGATTTGAATTGAAAGATGGTATTTTTAAAAGCTTTGTTTCACGTGCAAGACGAAATTATGAGAATTCTCAAAAGTCTAAAGAGATAGTAGAAAAAGAAACTTCTGTTCAAGAATCAATGAAAAATTTCTTTGATAATATAGAGTTGGGTGTTGATGAATTTAAGACACTGACTGGAAATAGTTTCTATATTTCAAGTATTGATGATAATTTTATTCATATTACTATTCCTGGAAATGATGTAGTTAATAAATTAGTATTGAGTGTTGGTGAAATTAAGCAAATGCTTGAGTCTGGTCTAACATTTAATAGAGTTAAAGATATTACTAATTTTTTTAATAAACAATTTGCTTCACAAGCTTATTCATATGAGTTTGTTATTCTTAAAGCAATTCAATCTAATAAAATTCGTACTAGACAATCATCAGTGGAAACAGAACCTTTAAAGAAATATATTTTTATTATTGATGAAATAAATCGTGGTGAGATTTCTAAAATATTTGGTGAACTTTTCTATTCTATTGATCCCGGATATCGTGGTAAATCAGGTGAAATTGCTACACAATATTCTAATTTACAGTTAGGAAATGAGAAATTTTATATACCAGAAAACTTATATATTATAGGAACAATGAATGATATAGATCGTTCTGTAGATAGTTTTGATTTTGCGATGCGTAGACGATTTAGATTTATAGAAATAAAAGCAGATGCTACATCAGGTATGTTAGATGGGTTAAAGAGCAATCGTCTTGATGATGCTGCTAATGAATTATTGCCAGAGGAAGCTATCAATAGAATGACTGCATTGAATGAAGCTATTTTAGAGGTAGAAGATTTAAATGAAAATTATCAAATTGGTGCTTCTTATTTTTTAAAGTTGAAGAATTTAACTTTTGATGAACTCTGGACAGATTGCTTACGACCTTTATTACAAGAATATGTTCAAGGACTATATGATGAAGAAGGTAAAATGAAAAAATTCGCTACTGCATATGGTTATATAGAACCATAGAAGGGGCTTAATAATGAAAACTCCTAAAGTTAAAGATAATACAACATATATAACTTCGAGATTTTCTTGTAATCAATGTATAGTTAGCAACATTTTAAATAAGTCTTTAAGTCAACTTGATGCAGAAGGACTTTTCATATTTCCTGAATCAATAAAAAAAGTAGAAGATTTAACTCGTGATCAAATGATATTACAAGAGTTTAATGGAAAATATCGTACAGGAAATGTAATGGGATTTATTGGATATGGGAAAGAAAGATTGATTATACAATCACGGTTTTGTCATGATAAGGAAGATTACTTCTTATCTTATTTACTTGAGCGTGTATTAAATCTTCCTAATATAGTTAGTCTAGATGCAGATACAAGTAGTGATAAAAAGTTATTAAATTTCTTATTGTTTATATTTCCAAAATATCTTGAAAATGCAATACGAAAAGGTCTTTATAAGCACTATATACATAAACAATATAATGATACGAATATAAAAGGGAAGATTGATATTCCTAGACATCTAATTAAGAATACTCCGTTCATTGGTAACATTGCTTATAGTCAACGATTATTTTCATATGATAATATGTTGATGGAATTAATAAGACATACAATAGAGTTTGTTAAATCCAAATCATATGGATCTATAATACTTTCTGATATAAAAGAAGAACTTAAGTTAATTGTAAATGCTACACAGTCATATAGAGCTTGTGATAGGCAAAAGATTATAGAACAGAATAAGAAGAATCCCATTAGACATGCCTATTTTAGGGAATATTCAGCATTACAAAGATTATGTATTTTAATTTTAAAAAGTGAAAAGCATGATATTGGTAGTGGTATACAGAATTCCTATGGTATCTTATTTGATGGTGCATGGTTATGGGAAGAATATATTAATATATTATTAAGTTCTCACTTTTATCATCCTAAAAATAAGAGTAATTTTGGTGCACAACAATTATTTTCAGATGGAAAAGGATTAATATATCCTGATTTTATTAGTAAATCAACTGATCCTCGTTTAATTGTAGATGCAAAGTACAAACCGATAGAAAATATTAGAGGACGAGATTATTTGCAAGTATTGGCATATATGTATAGATTTGATGCAAGTCAGGGATACTATATTTATCCTGACTCAGAAGGACAAGTACCCCTTGTATTAAATCTGAATAAGGGTTCTACCTATGAAAATAATGTTAGTACGCGTGATGATGTAAATATTATTAAGCTTGGATTAAAAATTCCTAATAAATCTGCTAATTATAATGATTTTAAAATGCAAATGCATGAAAGTGAATTAGTACTACAAAATTTTATTAATAGTCAGATTTAGTATGTCAAATGGACTAAATTATTGTTATATAAGTA
>CAUUCZ010000133.1:0-3212 GCA_963543895.1 uncultured Gemella sp.
CAGGATTACAAACAACTTCTTATGGATTCTTAGCAGCAATCGTAGGATTATTCGGGGCTGTAGCTTTAAGAAGAAAAAATAGATAATATTTAATATTATTTTAAATAGACTATGGAGCATTAATTGTTCTGTAGTCTATTTTTTGTTGATAAGGTTAATGCTTTTTAGATTTAGTATTAAGTAGTTACAAATTTGTAATTTTTTACCTTAATATGATATAAAAATGATGAAAAAATATCAATTTTGTAATATTATATTAGTTAGTTTTGTAATTATTGTAAAATAAAATACAAAGATCAAGAAAAGAAGATAGAGCAAGGTGGAGAAATATCTATGAGTAACAAATTTGAATATGGGAAAATATTTAAACAGCCGTGTTTAGAGCGAGGATTAAGGCTAAAAGAAGTGGTAGGAGATATTATTTCTACGTAGACGTTAAGACGCTTTGAAGCTTATAAAACGAGTATTTTATTAGTTGTTTTTGAAAAGTTGATATTGTAATGAGGCGGAAGAGGTATGTAGAAAAATGATAGAAATTTTAGATTCAATAGATATTACCTTGAATCATATTAAACCAACATTTGCTGTTCATACTTATATATTATTTGTCCAGATTAAACTTGGCCAAAATCAAGTTGAAGTCGTAGAATTGGCAAATAAATGCATTCGTCAAATAGATGCATCAATAGATTTATATAATAGTAAAAAAGAAATAAATAATAGAAAAGATTAGGTTGAGAGGTTTTATGAACTAAACAAAACTGGGCTTGAGTTTGATTTTTAAAAGTAGTATAAATATTTGTAACTCTAGATTTCTACTAAAATCTTTTAAATCTGCTACAAATGGTGTTTTATATCTAATTTGATATTGATAGTTACTTTTAAAAATATTTTATGATAAAATATAAGTATATTATGATTTTATGAAGGTATTGTAATAATCAACTTAGAGATCTAATCCAAATATTATACGAGTGAAATACTATATTTATAAATATATTGATTGTTTAGCGTTTAATTAATATTTAGTTTAACTAGGAGAAAAGAATGAACGAAAAAAATATGCATGGAAGAATTTTTAAAAAGCTAAGAGAAGAAAGAGGTTATAAATTAAAAGAAGTTGCAGGAGATGTTATTTCTACAAGAACATTAACTCGCTTCGAAGCAGATGAAACAAGTGTTTCAGTAGCAGTTTTTGAAAAGTTATTAAAAAATTGTGATTTGGTTTCTCTTGATTATTTAGCATATTATGTTGATAATACTGAAATAGAAATTACGGAATTTGCAAAAAGAATGCATAGTTATATAGAATCTGGTTCAGAAGAAATAGTAAATGAATGTATGAAAGAATTAAAAAAGAGTGACATTAAATTTGCTGTAAGATTAGATATTTTAACTTTTATGCAACTAATAGAATGGAATGGTAGAAGTGAATTATTTGAAGAAAACAAAAGAATAATTAAGAAGAGAATAGAATCAACGAATAAATTGGGATGGAGTGAAATATATGGACTATTACATTTAATAAATTCTGCATCAAGTGAGGATTATTCATGTAAGTATATTGATAGAATTATTGAAGAATGTTTACAAAATATTCCTATTAGAAATGATTTAAGTAACTATTTTAATGTGGCATACTGTAATTTATTAATTTCCTCGTTATCATTTTTATCGAGAAATGGCTACTATGAATTAGCAGAAGATCGATGTAAACAAACACTTAATATTTTTAATGAACAATCATTATTAATAAATAAATTAAAATATCATATTGATGTTATTGAAATATTAGCTAGGGTATATTTATATCAAAATAAAAAAGAAGGAATAGAGCTCGCAAATAAAGTATTAAAATATCGTAATACACTAACAGAAAATATTAATAATCCATTATTTAAACAAAAATTGGAAATTAGTTATAAAAATTTCTGTGAAGTAAATAAAACAGGAATTGATATTGAATTCTAGTGTATAATTAATTTGAATAAATCCTTGAATTGTAAGGAGAGATATTTAAATAATAGAAGTGTTTTAAATGGAGAAGAAAATGAACGAAAAAAATATGCATGGAAGAGTTTTTAAAAAGTTAAGAGAGGAAAGAGGGTATAAGTCTAAAGATGTCGCAGGTGATATTATTTCAACAAGAACGTTAACTCGTTTCGAGGCAGATGAAACAAGTCTCCCTATCGCCACATTTGAAAAGTTATTAGAAAATTGTGGAGTACTTCTACTAGATTACTTAACATATTATTATGATATTACTGAAATAGAATATACTGAATTTTTAAGAAAAATGCAGAAACATCTGCAATCAGGTTTTGTAACAAAGGTAATAAATGAATTTAAAAAAGAGCTAAAAAAGAAAGATATTGACTTTGAAAAAAGAGTCAATATATTATTTGTCATGACATCTATAGGTGTGGCTGAGAATAGCGAATTATTTATTGAGAATAAAAGAATAATTATGGAAAAAATTCAGAAAGTCAATAGATTAGGATTGAATGAAGTAGTTGCGTTTCGTATTTTAATAAATTTAGCTTCACGAGAAGATTTTACTGTAGAGTATATTGATAGGAATATTGAAGTATGTTTACGTAATATTTCTACTAAAAATTATCTAAGTAATTATATAAGTGCTATATACTGCGAGTTATTATTCGCCCTGTTGGGATTTTTATCAAGAAATGGTTATTATAGCTTAGCTGAAGAGAGATGTAAAGAAGTACTTAGTTTTTTTGAAAAACATCCACTGTTATTTAGTATAGATAAATATTATTTTACTGTTATTGCAATATTGGCTATGATATATTTACGTCAAAATAAAAAAGAAGGAGTAGAGTTTGCTAATAAGGTGTTAAAATACAATAATATGGCGGTAGAAATTACTGATGACCCTTATGCTAAAATGCGTGCGAATTCTATTTATGAGGATTTATGTAAAGTAAATAAAACAGGTATTGATTTTGAATTTTAAAAATTATATAACATCAATATAGTGTATCGGTAGAGTATTTAAGGAAATTAATTTTTTTCTTAAATGCTTTTCTTATTTGTAATATAGTGACTAATAACTATTTTGCGATAATATTAATCGGACAAATTTGTCTGATTATTTTTATTTAACCCTTATTTTTAACTATTTTTATTTCGAATCAGACAATGTTTTCTGATTATGAAAAAAGTGCTTTAATCCGTGATAAAATAAGCAT
>CAUUCZ010000134.1:0-3150 GCA_963543895.1 uncultured Gemella sp.
TTATTAGATAATGCTCTATATTTTTTATACTGTCTATTCGCCATATCTCTAGCGTTGATTCCTAATAATATCATAAAAATAACGATAACTGGTATTACAGATATTATCATTAAAGCTGATACATAATCTGTATAAAATATAAAAATAACTACTAAGGTTGGGATAATCGCTCCACGGATTTGTTTTGATACATTTAATTCAAAATACTGTTTTACTTTTCCTATTCCGTCAATTACTAAGGTTACTAGCTTTCCTGATCCTTCTCTTGATGTAAAATCAGGTCCTAAGTCAAAGTAACTCTGAAGTAATTTTCTTCTAAGTTCTGTTTCAAACTTAATTGCATGATTTTCTGTAAAATATTGTTGTAAGTGTAAAAACACTATCCTAAAAATAAAACCTATTAAAAAAAGAACACTATCTCTTACTACATTATCAAAATTTTTATCAAAAAGTCCCACTATGGCTTTTGCTAAAAAAGCAGCTTGTATAATTATACAAGCTGCTTCGAATATTGATAATATTAATAGTGTCAATGTAAGACTTTTTTTAACAGGAAGTTTTAATTTTGCTTCCTTTTTTTTCATTGACTAATACTCCAATTCATCTTCTTTAGTTAGTCGTTTTCTAAAAATAGAATATGACCAAACTTGGTATCCTAAAACGAATGGCAATAGGAATAATGCAACTATTGTCATAAGTCTTAGAGTGTATACTCCACTCGCAGCATCATAAATAAATAGTGATTGACTAACATCATTACTGTTTATTATAGCACGTGGGAACATACCTGCGAAGACACTTAGAGTTAGGAACGCTAAAGTTCCTGATGTACTTAAGAATGCACCTAAGTCACGACCTTTATAGTTTAAAACAAATGATAACACGAAGAATGCTACCGCTACTAATGCTAGTACTAAACCAACATAATAGTTTGTTGTAAAGATATCTGTTTTAAATAATGCCCAGATTGCGAATACTAATGTTACTACTGCAGCAAATGGGAATAATAATGCAGATGTTGCACGAGCTGCATTTCTTAATTCTCCTGTAGTTTTAAGGGCTAAGAATTGAGCTCCGTGAACTAACATAAGAAGTAACATCATTATTCCTCCAAGGATAGTAAATGGAGATAATAATCCTAAGAAACCATCAACTAAGTTTTTCTTAGCGTCAAGGTTTGCTCCTGTCATGAAGTTAGCTACTGCAACTCCCCATAATACTGGAGGAAGTAAGCTACCAACAAACATTGCTATATCGTATGATTTAATCCAAGTTCTATTATCACCTAATTTACCTCTAAATTCAAATGATACGCCTCGTAAGATTAATGCTACTAACATTAATACGAATGCGATATAGTAACCGCTGAATAGTTTACCATACCAGATAGGGAAAGCTGCGAACATTGCTCCTCCACCTGTTAATAACCAAACTTCGTTTGCATCCCAGAAAGGACCGATTGTATTAAAGTAAACACGTTTATCTTCATCAGTCTTACCTAGTACTTGAGCTAGTACCCCAACTCCGAAGTCATATCCTTCTAATACGAAGAATCCTGTAAATAGTATTGTAATAAGTAAGAACCAAATATTTGGTAAAGCTACTGACCAATCCATACTATGCTACCTCCTTCACAGTTGTTTCTTTTTTATTCATTGCATATCTAAATGCGATAAATTGTGTAATACCTAAAACTGTGTATAATACACAGAATACTAATAGCGAGAATAATACTGAGGCTCCAGAGTTTGGTGAAACTCCAGATTCAGTAGCCATTACTCCAAAGATTAAGAATGGTTGACGCCCCATCTCAGCCATAATCCAACCACAAGCAGTAGCAACTTCAGCTACTAAAAGTGTCCATGGCATAAGTTGTAAGAACCAACGTTTCTTAATTTCAGTTCTCTTGAACGCGAAAATTGTTCCAAGTAATGACATTAGTATTAAGATACCAACAGAATAAGACATAACTCTGAATGAGTAATAAATTGTTGGTACATGCGGTGTGTAATCGATGTGTTTTCCTACTACTGGATAGTATTTTTCATCCATTTCTTTTTGAAGAGATTTCATACCTTTAAGGCTTCCTTCAAACTTGTCATACGCTAAGAAACTTAACATACCAGGTACTTCAAGGTAATGTTCTGCTTTTTGTTGTTTCTGATCGATTGTAGCTAAAATTGAGAATGGTGCTGAATTTCCAGTATCTTCATATAGAGCTTCAGCAGCTGCAACTTTCATAGGATATTCTCTTACTAGGTATTGCATTTGAGAGTGACCTGTTACAAATAATCCAGTAGATCCGATTAAAGCAGCTACGATAGAAATTTTAAATGCTTTTCTGAACATTGGAACTTCTTGATTACGAACCATTTTCCAAGATGCAATACCTGCAATTGTGAATGCCCCAACTGTTAACGCCATTGTTACTACGTGAGGGAATTGGTTCCATAAGTATGGGTTTTTAATGATTGCAAAGAAGTCAATCATTTCTGCTTTTTTACCAATTACACTGTTCTCAACATATTTAACACCTACTGGATGTTGCATGAATGAGTTAGCTGATAAAATCCAGAACGCTGACATAAGTGTTCCTATACTTACTAACCAAATACACATTGCGTGTAATTTTTTGTTAATTTTCTCCCAAGAGAAAATCCAAATACCGATAAATGTAGACTCAAGATAGAATGCAAGTAATGCTTCTACCGCAAGTGATGGTCCAAACACATCCCCTACGAATGAAGAATATTCAGACCAGTTCATACCAAATTGGAACTCTTGAAGAATACCTGTAACAACCCCAACAGCAAAGTTAATTAGGAATAAGTGCCCAAAGAACTTCGTAATTCTTTTGTAATGCTCATCGCCAGTTTTAACATAAATACTTTCAAAAATTGCGATTAAGAACACCATACCTATAGTAATAGGTACAAAGAAGAAGTGGAACACTGTTGTCGCTGCGAATTGTATCCTTGCAAGTAATAGTGGATCCAACATAGATATACCTCCTTATATGTGTTAATTTATATTTAATTGTAAATATTATATTATTATTGTATAACATAGTTTTTATTATGGCAAAACAAAAATGATAAAAAGTAGTACTTTTCCTACATTTTACCATTTTTCGTTCACAATTTGTTCACA
>CAUUCZ010000135.1:0-3121 GCA_963543895.1 uncultured Gemella sp.
AACACTCTTTTACAGTAACATCTCCTTGAGCATATACAGCTATATAAACTAATCCGACAGGTTTTCCACTTTCATCACTATTTGGTCCAGCTATTCCAGTTGTAGCAATAGCAAAATCACTATTTAGTCTTTTCGCTACTCCTAGGACCATCTCTCGAGCAACCTCTTCGCTAACCGCACCAAATTTTTCTAAAGTTTCTTCTTTTACTCCTAATGTCGAAATCTTAGATTTATTTGAATAACACACTACTCCTTCTAGTAATGAATTTGAAATTCCACTTTTTTCTACTAGCATTTCTGCTATTTTTCCACCAGTAAGAGATTCTGCAATGGAAATTGTGTAATTATTCTCAATAAGAAGATTAGCTACCGCACTATTCAATTCAGTTTGTGAACTAGAAACATCTTCATCTCCAACTAAATAAATATATTCTCCTACCCCTTCTCTACTCTCTATTTCTTCCAGTTGACGATTTATCATGTGCTCACATTCATTTTTATCTTCAGCACTTGCAGTTATTCTTAATAGCACCTCACCAGTTTTCGCATATAATGCTAGAGTAGGATTAGTCTGTCTATCCATTATATCTTTTATTTTTGTTTCTAAAAGTGATTCGCCAATACCATAGAATCTTACGTATTTTGAAATAAATTGTTTTTTACTGTATTTTTCTAAGTAAGGTTTAACACTTTTCTCAAACATATCTCGCACTTCTCTTGGAGGACCAGGCATTAAGATAATACGTTTATTGTTTTCTTCGATTATTATCCCTGGGGCAGTACCACAGAAGTTTTCTAACACTATAGCTCCCTCAGGAATCATAGCTTGTTTTTTATTGTTTTCTGTAATTACATTTCTACCAAATCTTGTCAATCTCTCAAGAATTTTCACCCATGAATATTCATGAAAATAAAAATCCCTTCCGAAAAATTCTGCTGCACATTCTTTAGTTATATCATCATCAGTAGGTCCCAAGCCACCAGTAATTATAACTGTATCATTCTCTGAAAATGCAATATCTAAAGTTTTAAGTAACCTTTCTCGATTATCGCCTACTGTAGTCTGCCTAAAGACCGCTAAGCCAAGTGCGGCTAGTTCTTTTGATAAATATGCTGTATTAGTATTTACTATATCACCTAATAATAATTCTGTTCCAACAGAAACTATCTCAACTCTCATAAATAAACCTCGCAAAATTCACTAATTTTCTTCTTTTAATTCTATTCTACATCATAACAGCAGAAAAATAAATAATCTAGTCCTAAAGTACTTTCAATAAAAAAAGCCCAATGAATTTATTCATTGAACTTTCTTATTACCCTATTCTCTATTTGTATATTTTTGATGCAATTCTAATTGATCTCCCATAAGTTCATCAATTGTTACCAATTCAAATCCTTGTTCTGTTAAGTATTGAAGTACTGTAGGTAATGCATCAATTGATGTTTGATGTACATCATGCATTAATATTATTGAACCTGGTTGAGTTTTTCGAACTTCCTTCATTATTGAAGCAGTATTTCGATTCTTCCAATCAAGTGTGTCTATATCCCATAATATAAATGACTGGTCAACAGCTGCTTGAATAGTGGAATTGATTCCACCGTATGGTGGTCTCATTATATGTACATCTTGACCACTTGCCTTTTTCAAAGCTTCAGTAGTATCGTTTATCTGACTTTTAGCTTGTTCTAAACTAATCTTAGTTAATAATGGATGACTCCATGAATGATTTCCAATTTGATGACCTTCTGCAACAACTTGCTTAATAATATTCTCATTGCCAGCGACAGCCTGTCCTACCATGAAGAATGTAGCTTTTGCATTATATTTTTTTAATAATTCTAAAGCAACTGGTGTGGTATTAGGATTTGGACCATCATCAAATGTTAAAGCTACAGCTTTTCTACTTCTTTTCTTAATATACTCATTATATTTTTCTAAATCCTCACCCTTAAGGTATGTTTCATCAATATATTTAAATAAATCATTAACCGGTATTTCTACTGAATTAATATCTTCTTTATTTGCCTCTACATTAATATTGAACTTAGAGTCAGCATAATTAAATTTCCATGTATCCATATCTTGATCTCGAAGATTTATAATACTCTGATTAATAACTTCTTCAGATAACCCTTTTACAGCTAGTTGTTGTTTTATTTTTGATAAAAATTTCTGTTTAGCAATATCTGGCGAGCTAAATAAACTAGATAATGTAAATTCTTTATTATTCTTATCTAAATAAATACTTGAAACTATTGATTCAGTAGCAGATTCAACTTTTCTTGATTCTACTTTATGTGAGATTTTCTTTACATTTACTTCATTTACATTAGCAAAATTCGATTCTTTTTCTTCTACTCCATAAAATACTACTTCTTTAATATCCTTATCGAAGTTTAAACTCCCTTCTACTAATCCTTGTGTAGCAACATTTAAACGTTCTTTAATTTCATTAGCTTGTTCTGTATTTAAGTTTGGTGTATAAACTTTAATGTATTTATCTCCTAACCACCCAGCTTTAGCACTACTGTTTTTAGCTAACTCAGATTTATCTCCTTCTTCAACTACTTTTTTTATCTCAGATTGAAAATTATATTCTTGCCATTTTTGATATGCTGTATCTCCAAAAAATAATAAGAACGTGCATACTATCATACATAACGCGGCTAATAGAATACCTAGTCTCTTCATTATTTGTTCCCTCCTTAATATCTTTTCTTCAATTTATCTTTTGTGACAATCCCATCCATTAATTATTATACATTAAACAATTAAATTACTCCAGAAAAATTTAAACAAAAGTGTACAACTATTGTTTATAGATAAAAAGATATTAACAATAATGCTAATATCTTCTCTATATTTATTTATTCTGCATTCTACGACCTTTTTTATCGAAGAATTTCTTATCTGTACCACGACGTTCATTACGATTTTTCTTATCTCTATTGTCAGAACGACGACGTCTGTCATTTCCTCTATTTGAACGTCTTCCCTTATCTTGTCTTCTCGGAAGAGGTTTTTCAAACGATAATTCTACATCAACTTCTTTTTTATCATTTATTAATTTACTTAATAATATAGTAATAACTTTCTCTGCATTAGTTTCAGCTA
>CAUUCZ010000136.1:0-3101 GCA_963543895.1 uncultured Gemella sp.
TTTCTTTTTTCTTAAGTTTTTAACAGATTTATAAAGTTATTCACAATTTCACATTTAAAAGTTATTCACAGCTGTTAATTGTGTGTGAAAAACTCTTTAAGTATCTCTATATCTAACTTAAAAGTTGTTAATAATATATTAAATCTTCTTGTTTATTATTTTTATTTCATCTCTTTTTAACATATTCACAGCTTTTTCTTAATCTTTTATTCACATAGTTAATAACTTCTGTTAACAACTTGTGAATAACTAATATTTTATTTTATTAACAATCTATGCTATAATTATTTATATATTTTTTTAAGGAGGTATTTCATTGAGTAATTCTAATTTCTTATGGGAAATTATTCTTCGTGAACTAAAAAGCACTGTTGATCCTCACGTTTTTGATACTTGGTTTTCTGGTGCTTCTATAGATAACGTCGATTTTATGAAAAAATCAATAGTTATTACTAGTAAAGAAGCTCTTATTTCTCAATTTATTCAAGGTGCTTATGATCAAAAATTAAAAGAAATACTAAAGAAAAATACTGGATTTGATTTTAATATAGACTATACTTCCCTTGATACTGATATTCCTCTAATTACACCTCAACTTGTTGATGAAAAGCCAGCAGCTGAAAATCTAATTAGACAGAACTTTCTTCAAGGCGATAAACCTTCTGGAGCTCAACATTTTTATCAAAAACAAACTTTTCCTCTAGAAGATTATAAACATCCTGTCCCTAATAAAAATATTACAGCGAGTAAAAAGAATCCTACGCTTAATAAAAACTACACTTTTGAAAATTTCGTAGTAGGGGAAGGTAATGCTTTTACACATAATATAGCCTGGAACGTTGCAGTTTCTCCTGGTGGTATCTATAATCCTCTATTTATCTACGGAGGTGTTGGACTAGGAAAAACTCACTTACTTCACGCTATTGGTAATGAAATGGAAGCTAATTTTCCCGATTTTAAAATTGAATGTATTTCATCTGAGAAATTTTTAAATGAATTTCTTGCTTCTATTAAACCGATGAAAGATAAAAACAACTATACTAATGCGGATGAAGACTTTAGAAGAAAATACCGCGACGTTGATGCTCTTTTAATCGATGATATTCAATTCTTATCAGGTAAAACTGAAACACAAAATGCATTTTTCCATACATTTAACGAGCTACAAATGAATCAGAAACAAATCGTCCTTATAAGTGATCGCTCTCCATCTCAACTTAATGATTTGGAAGATAGATTAGTTACTAGATTCAGTCAGGGGATAACTGCGGACATTACACCACCTGACTTCGAAACACGTATGGCAATTATTAAATTCAAATGTGAACAGTTCGATATTAAACTAGATGAAGAGACTCTTACTTATATTTCTAGTAATGTATCATCTAATATAAGAGAGCTTGAAGGTGTTCTTAAACGTATTAAGTTCACAGCAACTTCTAAACATGAACAACCTTCACTTAGTATTGCCGAGGAAATACTAAAAAGCGCGAAAACTTCACCTAGAAAAAATATCTCACCTGACAACATTATTAATGTTTGTGCAGATTTCTATAAAATCAAGGTTGATGATATTCTTTCATCTTCTCGTAAAAAAGAAGTCGTACAGGTTAGAAATATAGCTATCTACTTATGTAGGGAACTTACTACATTATCATTCCCTTCTATAGGTGATTGTTTTAATAAAGATCATACTTCTATTCTTTATTCATTCAATAAAATAGCAAAACTAAGCAAAGATGAAAATCCTGAGATTTTTGAAGATATAGAAGTAATAAAAGAACGTTTAGGAAAAATCTAAGAGGCTGTTAAAATCTACTAAAGATATTAATATGTTTTTTCACAAGTTATTAACAAGTAAAAATTCATTATTTTTGCGTATTCTTTAGTTTTCCACAGTTTTTACAGGCCTTATTATTATTATTTTATTAAATATATATTATATATAAGGAGAAAACATGAAATTTACTATAACTAAATCAAATTTTCTTGATGGCTTAAATCACGTATCAAGAGTAATTGCCCCTAATTCTCTTTTTGAAATTCTTAAAGGAATTAAAATAGAATTAGAAAAAGATAAACTTATATTAAAAGCAAGTGATTCGTTAGTATCTGTAGAATATTCTGTAGATAGTTACGAAGATGACAAAGAAGTTATTACTATAGAAGAAGAAGGACAAGTAGTATTACCTTCTCGTAATTTTATAGAAATAATTAGAAAAGCACCAACAGATTTAATAGAGATAGAAACAGTTGGTAACAATATTTTAGTTAAATCAGGTAAAAGTGAATTTAACGTAAAAGGATATGATGCAAATGATTATCCTGAATTCCCAGTTATCTCTAAAGAAAATAGTCTTAAATTAGAAGCTAATGTTTTTAATGATATTATTAAAGAAACAGTATTCTGTACAGCACCTAATGATCAAAGACCTATTCTTGAGGGGGTTAACTTCTCATTAAGTAACAAAATCTTAACAGCGACTGCAACTGACTCATATCGTCTAAGTAGAAGACAAGTTACACTAAATGATGAAGATAGCAACAAAGAATTTAACTTAATTATTCCTAGAAAAGCTCTGACTTATTTCCAAAGAATGATAGAAAATGGCAAAGATCAAGTAGAAATCTTCTATGAAAACAATAGAATAGTACTTTACTA
This sequence comes from uncultured Gemella sp., assembly GCA_963543895.1. Lineage (GTDB taxonomy): Bacteria > Bacillota > Bacilli > Staphylococcales > Gemellaceae > Gemella. The sequence goes on from CAUUCZ010000136.1 coordinate 2,663, forward strand.
CCAAAATGTAGTTTATACAGTATTATTGATTAGCGGAAACTATCCAAATACTAATAAACTTATTCCTACTGTTTTTGAATGTACATTCGTGGCAAACAGTAGAGAATTCTTTAGTGCGGTGGATAGGGTTGCATTAATGAGTAGAGAAGATAAAGATGATATTATTAAATTAGTAGTAACTGATAATCTATTAGAAGTTTCGTCTCAATCTAAAGACTTAGGAAGTGCTGTAGAGGAATTAAAAGTTTCTTCTACATTAGAAGATGAAAAATTCGAAATTTCTGTATCTGGAAAATATCTAAAAGACGCGGTATCAGCGGTTGCTGCAGAAGAAATTATCGTTAAGTTCTCAGGGGAGCTAACAGCGTTTATTATTCAACCAAGTGATTACCACAGAGAAATTATTGAATTAATTTTACCAGTAAGAACTTACTAATAA
>CAUUCZ010000137.1:0-3089 GCA_963543895.1 uncultured Gemella sp.
TAGTATTAATCATGGCTGGATTCAAGAAAACATTAGAAGTATGGCCTGCATTATTAGTATCAGGTGGATCATTTGCAATTGCACAGTTCGTAAGTTCTAACTTCATGGGAGAACAACTACCTGACATTCTTTCATCATTAGTTTCATTAGTGTCAATAGTTATCTTACTTCAATTCTGGAAACCAAAAACAACTTGGAGATTTGCTGATGAAAAAGAAGTTGATAAAGATGCAGAAGTTACTCCAAAACACAGTTTAAAAGAAGTACTAGTTGCATGGTCACCATTTGTTGTATTAACACTTATCATTTTCATCTGGACAATGAAATCTTCTAAAGCATTCTTCAAAACACTTGCTTTAAATCCGAAGGTACCATTTATCCACAATAATATTATTAGTTCTGTATCAGGAAAAGAAATTGCAGCAGTATTCAAACTTGATTTAGTAGGATCAATCGGTACAGCAATCTTAGTAGCAGCGATAATCTCTAAGTTTATTATTAAAATTAGTTGGAAAGATGCAGGTGCAACTTTTATTCAAACATTTAATGAAGTTAAAATTGCATTGTTAACAATCTGTTTCGTAGTAGGATTTGCATACATCATGAATGCATCAGGTATGTCTAATACTCTAGGATATGCACTAGCAGCAACAGGAGCAGCATTTAAATTCCTATCACCAGCTCTTGGATGGATTGGAGTATTCATTACTGGTTCTGATACATCAGCTAACTTACTATTTGCTAAATTACAACAAGTTACAGCTAGCCAAGTAGGAATGGATCCATTATTAGCGGTAGCAGCTAACGCATCTGGAGGAGTAGTAGGTAAAATGATTTCTCCACAATCTATCGCAGTAGCAGCTGCAGCGGTTGGGCTAGTAGGTAGAGAGTCAGACTTACTGAAATTCACAGTTAAACACAGTTTCATCCTATTAATCGTAGTGTGTGCTATCATCGCACTTCAATCAACTGGAGTACTTGGATGGATGATTCCAGTACACCCATAATAAAAGAATAGTATTAAGGAAGATCGAGTTATACTCGGTCTCCTTTTTTTGATGAAAGTGTTAACGAAAAAAAATATCTTAAAATAAAGTGTTTTCACTAGTATATTTGTTTACAATAAAGAAAAATAGTGGTATTATTGATAAGTTAGATTAAATACTATATAAATTTTTGAATTATATATATTTTATAAAGTAAGAACAAGGAGATAAAAATGTCAGTACAATTAAGAGACGATGTTAGAAATATTGCGATTATAGCTCACGTTGACCACGGTAAAACTACATTAGTTGATGAGCTATTAAAACAATCAGGAATTTTCCGCTCAAACGAGCATGTAGAAGAAAGAGCTATGGACTCTAACGATTTAGAAAGAGAACGTGGTATTACAATCCTAGCCAAAAATACAGCTATTGATTATAAAGGTAAAAGAATTAACATTCTTGATACACCAGGACACGCAGACTTCGGTGGTGAAGTAGAGCGTATCATGAAAATGGTAGATGGTGTTCTTTTAGTAGTAGATGCCTATGAAGGAACAATGCCTCAAACACGTTTCGTTCTTAAAAAAGCTTTAGAACAAAACTTAAAACCAATCGTAGTTGTAAACAAAATTGATAAACCATCAGCTCGTCCAGAGGAAGTAGTAGACGAAGTTATTGATCTATTTATCGAATTAGGTGCAAATGATGAACAACTTGAATTCCCAGTTGTTTATGCATCAGCTATTAACGGAACAGCTTCTTTAGAGAGTGATCCAAGTGCACAAGAAGAAAACATGCAATGTTTATATGAAACAGTAATTGATTATGTTCCAGCACCAAAAGATAATAGAGGTGAACCACTTCAATTCCAAGTAGCGCTATTAGACTATAATGACTATGTTGGTCGTATTGGTATTGGACGTGTATTCCGTGGAAGTATGAAAGTAGGGGAATCTGTTTCTCTTATGAAACTTGACGGAACAGTTAAAAACTTCCGTGTAACTAAGATTTTTGGTTACTTTGGATTAAAACGTGAAGAAATTCAAGAAGCTCATGCTGGGGATATCGTTGCAGTAAGTGGTATGGATGATATTAACGTTGGGGAAACAGTTTGTCCAACAGATCACCAAGAAGCATTACCAATACTTCACATTGATGAACCAACACTACAAATGACTTTCTTAGTTAATAACTCACCATTTGCTGGTAAAGAAGGTAAATTTGTTACAGCTCGTAAATTAGAAGATAGATTAATGCAACAATTAGAAACAGACGTTTCATTACGTGTTGAACCTAATACAAGTGATTCTTGGGTAGTAAGTGGACGTGGAGAACTTCACTTATCAATTCTTATCGAAAACTTACGTCGTGAAGGTTATGAACTTCAAGTATCTAAACCTGAAGTAATTATCCGTAACATCGATGGTGTAGATTGTGAGCCAGTTGAGCGTGTTCAAGTTGATGTACCAGATGAAAGTGTTGGTGCTGTTATTGAATCATTAGGTCAACGTAAAGGTGATATGGTGGATATGCAAGCTGACGGAAATGGTCAGACTCGTCTTATCTTTAACGTTCCAGCTCGTGGACTTATCGGATATTCTACAGAATTCATGTCTATGACTAAAGGATATGGTATTATTAACCACACATTCGATTCTTACCAACCAATGCAAAAAGGGCGTGTTGGTGGACGTCGTAATGGTGTATTAGTAGCTCTTGAAAATGGTCAAGCTACAGCATACTCTATCTCAAGTTTAGAAGATCGTGGTACAGTATTCATTGAGCCAGGTACTGATGTATATGGTGGTATGATTGTTGGAGAAAACAGCCGTGAAAATGACTTAACAGTTAATATTACAAAAGCTAAAGCTCAAACCAACGTACGTTCTTCTACAAAAGACCAAACAGTAACACTTAAAAAAGCTCGTATTATGACTTTAGAAGAAAGTCTTGAGTACTTAAGTGATGATGAATACTTAGAGGTAACTCCAGAGTCAATTCGTCTACGTAAAAAAGAATTAGATAAAGCAGCTCGTGAAAAAGCAGCTCGTAAAGCTAAATATTCAGAAGAATAGAAATAAAGAAACTTTCGAAGTAGGA
>CAUUCZ010000138.1:0-3087 GCA_963543895.1 uncultured Gemella sp.
GCATGTCCACAAGGAGCTTCAAAAGGAATTTCTCCTAATTGGTACCAGCGGTTTTCTTTTAAGTTGTATACTAATTCTTTTTTATTCCATTTATAATCACTTACAGGACGTCTGAAGTATGCATCGCGATATTTTGCATGATCTTCATCTTGTAATGTTGTTAAGTTGAATACTGCGTCTTTCCATACATCTTTATTAAATCCACCGATTGCTAGAAGTTCATCTTCGTTTAATGGAGCCCAATCAGCACCAAGAAGAGATACTTCTTCGTTATCAATAACTACATCAGCAAGTTGAGTCCATTCTTTTGTTTCTAAGTTTATTTTATATCCATCGTTATAAGTTTCACTAGCGCCACCACCATATACATAAAGTTCATTGTTGTATACATAGCTAACAACTTGATTACGTAATTTTCCAGGGAATTCTGAAAATACTTCGAATTTCTTAGTTTCTAAATTATATGCATAAAGTTCATTGTTATTAGATCCATTAATAGATCCGATACCGAAGTATAGTTTATTGTCATTAACTTTTGCGATAACATTTTCTACAGTAAGTGGAAGAGTGTCAACTACTTCAACTTTTAATTTATTATCAACAACTGTGAATGCTAATAATTCTGATGATGTTTCAGTTTTATTCGCAATATAGTATAAAGTATCGTTATATACTGCACTTGGTCCATATGCTAGAGGATAGTCAAATTGAATTTGATCTAATAAAGTTACTCCATCAGCTGTTTCTTCATATAGATATACATCTTTATGATTCACCTTAACTCCTCCATCAACAGGAAGGCCACCTGGGAAGTTAGCACCACCACCGAAAATTAGTTTATTTCCTAATACTCCTTTAACTAACCCTGCTGTACCTATATTATTTTCGTAGCCTTTTTGAGCCGCTACAGTGGCTATATTTGTCCATTTTAGTTGTGTACTCATTATTTAATCGTACCTCCCTATTATTTTTAAAATCAAACGCTTACATTGATATATTTATTAGAGTGGGAGGGTTCGACTGGTAATTCTAGTTTAGTCGAGGCCCACTCCCACAAATTTTGTTATTTAAAGTCTGCTTCTTTGTCTACTATTACATATACACTAGGGTGATTTTTTAGAACAGTACAAGGAATATTTTCAGTTATTTCCTTACCTTCTACTAAACTCTTAATAGCGTGTTGTTTGGCTTCTCCGAATGCCAATAAGATTATATGTTTAGCACGCATAATATCTTTTATTCCCATAGTAACAGCTTGTTTTGGTACTAGATTAATATCATTGTTAAAGAATCTAGAGTTTGCTTCTATTGTTTCTTGTTTTAAATCAACAATATGTACCCCAGTATCAAAAGATGTACCTGGTTCATTAAATCCAATGTGCCCATTTGAGCCAACACCAAGGATTTGAACATCGATTTCAGCGCTATTTAATTGTTCTTGATATGCTTTTAAGGCTGAATCTAAATCACTATTTCCTGCATCAGGAACATGTGTATTTTCTTTTACTATATCGATGTGGTCGAATAGATTAGTTTCCATGAATTTATGGTAACTTTCTGGATGATCATAGCTAATTCCTACATATTCATCTAAATTATAAGATTTCACATTTTTATAGCTGAAATTACCCGCTTTGTAGTCTGCGATCATTTCTTCGTATAAAGCTATAGGTGATCCTCCAGTAGCAAGACCTAGTGTTGAATTTTCATCAATTAAACCTTTTAAAATTTTGTACGCTTCTTTTGAAGCTTCTTTTTTAGAATCAAAAACTAAATATTTCATAGAATTACCCCTTACTTTTTAATCTTCTTTTTTATAAACTTCTTCTCCGCGTGCGAATGTTGTTAGTACTTCGTATGTAGGACTAATAACTACAAGGTCAGCATCATAGCCAACTTTGATTTTACCTTTACGATCGGCAAAGCCTAACATTTCTGCAGGATTTTTTGTACAAGAGTTAATGGCAGCATCTACAGGAACTAAAGCATCCTCAATTAAAACGCGTAGTCCATCGATAACTCTTAGTGTAGAACCTGCTAAACGCCCATCATCACGGTGAGCACTACCATCTTCATATATTTCCATATTTTCTCCACCGAAGATGTAAGAACCACGTCCACAACCTTTAGCACATAGTGAGTCAGTTATCATAATTCCGTGATCGCGACCTTTAGCAGTGAAGTATGTATTTAAAGCATCTGTAGTAGAGTGAATACCATCGCAGATAATTTCTCCGTAAGCATCACGTGCACGTAGTGCAAATCCTACTTGACCTCCGTCACGGTGATGGAAACCAACCATTCCATTATAAACGTGAGTTTGTGAAGTTGCACCGTTAGCGAATGCTAGGTAACTTTCTTTATAGTTACAAGCAGAGTGTCCTAAACTTACACGAATTCCTTGGCTTACTAGGTATTTAGTTAGTTTGTAGTCGATGTCTTTTTCACAAGCTATAGTAATAAGTCTGATTAAATTTTTACTAGCGGCTTGGAATTTTTTAAATTGTGCAACACTAGGTGTTTGGATACAACTTAAAGGTTGAGCACCACGTTTTTCTACATCAAGATAAGGACCTTCGAAGTGAATACCTAAAATTTCGGCACCTTCGTAACCTTCTTCATATACTTTTGCTACATTAGCTACAGCTTTTAGAAGAACTTCTTCAGTTTGTGTAATTGTTGTTGGTAAAAATGATGTTACTCCCTCAGAAACGATATTTTTAGTCCAGTTACGAAGCCCCTCTTCGTTAACATCATTTGTATCATAACCATAAGCCCCATGAGTATGAACATCTATAAAACCAGGTAAAATACGATTAGATCCGAAATCATAATCTACTTTATCGAATGCATCATAATCATAAACAGCAGTGATTTTTTTATCTTCTACTTCTACAATAAGAGGAAGAAATTGTCCGCTTGACCAAACTTTTTTACTTTTTATTAGCATAATAGCACCCCTTTTTTTAAAAAATTCTATCTTTAAATTTAATGTGTTAAATCTTCTTTAATTTAATGTTAACACATTTTAAATATATTTGTAAAGTAGAAAAGTAAAAGTTTTCAAAATTAATTTAAAGGTATTTT
>CAUUCZ010000139.1:0-3084 GCA_963543895.1 uncultured Gemella sp.
GTCTTCTAATTCTTCTACATATCCAGAAAGTACTTCCTCTTCTATTGAAAGAAGTTCCGGTTTTAAAAATGACCATTCTGCATCAAACTTAGAATTTAAATTCATTGTTTTAGCATATATTTCACCATATTCTGCATTTGTACTATCTTGATCTTTTCTTAGAAAAGCATAAATAGTTAATTGCTCCATTTTTAAAGACATATCTTCTTCAACTTTAAAAACTTCTAATAGTGCTTCTGCTCCTTCTTTAACTTTTCCTCTATAGTTTTTTATTTCTGGAATAAGTTTTTCTACTTCTTTAAATTGGTTCCAAAAATCTTCATTTGTTTTAAACATCGATTCTAAGTCCCAAGTATTCTCAACTTTTTGATCTTTTCTTAGTAATTCCACCATATTAATTCTCCTTATGTATAATACATAGTCTTAATTATAGCACATATTTTAGTAATTTGGTAATGTATATTTTTAAAATTATCTTAAATTTTCTGAAAACAAGAAATCAATCAGCTACTTTCTTCTTATTAAATGATCATAATTTTCATGTCCTATAAAAATTTCACATTCTTTTTTAAATCCATAACTTTCGTATAACTTTCTTGCTCTATTATTTGATTGTGCAACATTTAAACTTAACTTAGCTTCTCCACTATTAACAAATTCTGTTAATAGTTTATTACCGATACCTTCTCCTCTGAAGTTTGAAAAAACAAATAATGTATCTAAATAGAATTCTCCAATCAATACTTCGTCATAATCGAAAATCATTGAATCTTTCTTCAAATCAAAATTACTTACAACTTCACAATGCCAAAACTCTTTCATTTTTTCGACTTCATCGTAATGGTATGTAAAAGAAAATCCTTTAATCACACCTTCAATTTCATATACCGTACAGTATTTATAACTAAATCTATCATATTCAGATGAAAATACATATTCTAAAATCTTAAAAACCTTCTCTTCTGAATAATCTTTTAATATATCTATCTCTAATGATTTAATAAAGTCAAATAATCCTTCTACTACTTTAGTATCTTCCTTCGTTGCTTCTCTAATCATTTCTTCTCCTATACAATGATATCTTCTATTGTTAATGATGTTCCATTTATAATCCGATTTTTATATGAAATACTCGCTGATGATTCATCTGACCATATTTCTCCAAACCATAATTTGAATTTTTCTATATCGAAATCAACTCTCACTAACTCAACAAATAATCCACCTATCTCTTGTGAAATTATCGCTTTTTCATGCTTACTTCTAGCTATTCTAGTAAATAGACCAAAGGTTTGTCCCTGGATATTCGCCATTCCAGCTGCACCATTATTAATAACAATATTTTTTCCATTATCGTACACTACCGGTAAACATGTGTGTGTTGTTGCTAGTATATCTATATCATTCTCTTTAAACCAATTGTCTATTTCTTTCTTTCTAGATTCTAATTTTAAATTATCATTAGAACATTCCCAACCCGACATACTTTTTTCATCACCATGAGTAATTGCAATCTTTTTACCAAAAAAATCTAAAACTAAGGTTTTTGAGCGTTCTTTTATATCATTAAGAATCTGATTACCTTTAATATTTTCTTTCATCATATTATGAATAATATTTGATCGCTCTACTACACCATCACTAACGTCATCGGGATAATTACAACCACATCCTAAAGATGATGTATTATTTAACAATTCAAATTCAACATTTCCAAGAAGTTTTATACTGTCTTTAGATAACTCCTCAATCATTAAAAAATCTTCCTTTTCAACATCAAACCAATGCATATCACCATTAAAAACTACCTTCGCATTTTCATCCTGTGCCATTTTATTGATAATTTCTAAAGCATATCTATTTCCATATAATCCTCCAACTACATAGATTGCTTCCTCTTCTAATTTTCCACTTTTCTTTGTCCAATCCTTTTGAAGAATATACTCTAATGAACAATTTCTACCTTTTTCCATATAACTCTCTCCAAATATAATAAAAGTAAAGACTTACCGTCTTTACTTTTATTATATTATATTTATTTATTTTTTGCGAACATTCCTGGTACTACATAACCGATAGTACATAAAATTAACCCGTACAAATTAACTCCTAGTAGTAGTGCATTCTTACCTGTACCAATAGCCCAACTTGTAGGAATTAAATTAATTGTTAATAGTATCCCTAAAATAATTCCAATCCAAAAACTTAAGTGGAATCCTAATTTTGTTGGTCTAACAAAACCGTGTAGTAAGAAAATCGGTGCTAGTCCAATTACCATTGTTCCACTAATCGTTGTAGCTTTAAGAATATCTGTTCCCATAATCATTGGAAGATTACCTATAATAGCAAATGCGATCATAAATAAAATAGCTACTTTCTTAGGATTTTTTAATCCCCTATTAGACATTTCTGGCAAATCCTTAGCAGTTAACTTCCCTAAACTTGCAAATGTAGAGTCAAGCGTAGAACCTGCTGCCGATACCATTACTACTATCATAGCAAAATATCCTACGACACCTAAAGTTTTACCTAAAGCTGCTGGTACGTTACTACTTACTTCCATCCCAATTAGTTTCGCATGAATTCCAATGAAACTAAAGATTAGAATAGAGAAGAATCCTAGTATACCAGATACGAAAAATGCACGAAGCATAGTCTTCTCACTTGCGATAAATCCTCTATCTGTTAATACTGGATCGTGGAATGGATAACTAAATAATTGTAGAATTGTTACAAGTAACATATCTACACCTGCGTTCATCGCCCAATTTCCTGATGTTACAAAATCACTAATGTTGTGCTGTGGTAAAATTAATGTAACTACCCAACCAACAAAGAATATAAAAATAACAGCTTGAATAACATCAGTTACGATTGAACTTCTTAATCCACCAAGTACAGTATATCCTAAAGTAATAGCAGTAAATAGAATTGCAGAGATAATAAACTCGTTACTACCTGCTTTTCCATAATATCCACCTACAACAGAAGTATTACTCCACACTTCATTAAATAAACGAATAAGTATAGCAGCTGAAAATGCAACAGAAGCTGCTTTTCCATAATTAGAAGTTAAGAAACTTA
>CAUUCZ010000140.1:0-3032 GCA_963543895.1 uncultured Gemella sp.
CCTACAACCTTGTATTTTCTCAGTATATATTTTAATTGTTCACCTGTAACATCTTCGTATTTATAATCTATATTTTCTACTGCTAGATAATTCAATACTTTTCTAATGCTAACATATCCTTTTTTTGCTACTACAATATGATCTAGCATTTCAATACCAACTATTTCACCAACTTCCATTAGATTTATCGTCGTTTTAATATCTTCTATAGAAGGTGTTGCATCTCCACTCGGATGATTATGCACGCAAACGATACTCGAAGCACTATTTTTTATCGCTACTTTAAATACTTCTCTTGGATGAACTACTGACATAGATAAACTGCCTTTGAATACTTCTCTTTTCTCTATTATTTTACCTTTCGTATCAATATCTAATACTACGAAAACTTCTTGTGTTAAATTCTCTAGAGATGATTTTAAATAATTGGCTATTGACTGCGGGCTATCGCACTTCACATCAAGGACATTCGTCGCATATATTCTTCTTGCAAACTCTATATTTGCCAAAATATGTATCGCCTTCTCCTGACCTATCCCCTTATGTTTCATAAGTTCTGTTAAGGTTGCATCTCTTAACTTTGTAATACCTCCCATATCTTTTAAAATCATGTCAGAAAGCTCAATTACATTTTGATTTTTTGTCCCTGTTCTTAATAATATTGCTAGAATCTCTTTATCGCTGAGGGCTAGAGCACCTAATTTTTTGAATTTCTCCCTCGGACGATCTTCCTCACTAAACTCTTTAATAGTATATGCTACCATAATAATCCCTCCCTTATTAATATTATTGTTAAATAGCTAAGTGCTATAAACGGCACTAACGGTAGTTTCGTTTTTCTTTTAACTTTTTTCAAAATAATTAACCAAATAGCGAAGAATCCTGCATATAAAAATGTAAAAATCAACAAATACACTCCCTCAAATAAGTTAAGATTTAAAGCTAATACACAAAAAACTTTTATATCGCCATAGCCTAAACCACCTCTTGTGAAAATATATAATATATGAAAAATAACAATAAGACAAATAAAATCTAAAAAATTGAATAAATAATAGTGTATATATATAGAAGAAAAATTTAAAATAATTAGAAGATAAAACAGCTCATCATTTACTTCAAATGATTTCACATCTTCTATTCCTAAGAAAATCAGAATAATAAATATACTGACTTCAATATAACTAATAAAAACAAACTCTCTCTGAAAAATAATAAATAATAATATAGTAATAAAAGTAAAAATTTCGTATAAAAATACATCTAATGGTATTTTTTGATTACAGTAACTGCATCGACCTTTTTTATATAAATAGCTAAAGATAGGAATTAAGTCCGTTCCCCTTAATTCTTTTTGACAACTAGAACAACGACTTCGTCTAAATAGAAACTCTTTTTTATTCTCACTATCTACTAAGCACTTAATTGCACTAGCAAAAATTAGACTTAAGGTAATGATAAAAATATAACTCTCCATAAGTATCTTCCCCCTACTGTGTAACCCTTCGATTATATTTTAGCATAAACATATTTACCAAACCAACTATATCCTTGACGGCGCTTTAGCTAATAAATAATATTTTTTTATTTTTTTTTTTGTAGTAAAACTACAGTCTATTTTGTAAGAGTTTGTTATTTTTGAATTAATTTTGACGTGAATCCATATTAATTTTCAACTTGTACTAACAAATAGCTATTATCATAGTGATATCTATTTTCAATAAAATTTACATTTTTTCATTTTTGTAGTAGAATATTATTTATAGTTTTCCAAAGGCAAGATTTCCGCCTAGAGGAAAGTAGTTCTGTAATTTTTACTAGACTATTATTTTTAGAAAAGGTGATTAAATGATTTTTAAAAATTCTTTAAGAAAAAATCAAGAAGAGTTAGAAGCAGCAAATCAGCTATCTCTTCAAGAAATAAATAACACCGTAGAGGTTCCAAAAGAAGGAAGCTTTTTAAAGAAGGTACTAGCCTATAGCGGACCAGGTGCTTTAGTGGCAGTCGGCTATATGGATCCTGGTAACTGGATCACCTCTATCGCTGGTGGTGCTCAATATGCATATAGCTTACTATTCGTTATACTTATATCGAATCTTATCGCAATGTTACTTCAATCAATGTCTGTAAGATTAGGTATTGTTACTGGTATGGATCTAGCTCAAGCTACTAGAAAACATACGGGTAAAAAAATGGGGGTTGTTCTTTGGATAATTACCGAACTAGCTATTATGGCTACTGATATTGCAGAAATTATTGGTAGTGCTGTAGCTTTAAAATTATTATTCGGTATTCCTTTACTAATAGGAGTTATAATAACTATCTTTGATGTATTCTTACTACTATTATTAGCACATTTTGGATTTAGAAAAATCGAAGCTATTGTAGCTACCTTGATATTTACAATTCTAATAATATTCTTCTATGAAGTTTTATTAGCTAACCCTAATACCGGAGAATTAATTAAAGGTTTTATTCCAAATAAGGATGTAATTAATAATAAAGGTGCATTATTTATTGCCTTAGGTATCGTGGGGGCTACAGTTATGCCACACAATCTATACTTACATTCTTCTATTGTTCAAGCAAGAAGATACGATAGAAAAGATAACAAAGTTAAAAAAGAAGCTATTAGATTTTCTACTATAGATTCTAATATTCAACTTTCAATCGCATTTGTTATTAACTGCTTACTATTAGTTCTTGGAGCTGCACTATTCTTTGGACATGGGGATAGTCTTGGACGTTTTACAGATCTTTACAATGCTTTACAAGATAGCAGCATTGTTGGAGCTATTGCTTCACCACTCCTTAGTACACTATTCGCCATAGCTCTATTGGCCTCTGGTCAAAACTCTACTATTACTGGAACTTTATCAGGTCAAATAGTCATGGAAGGTTTCATCCACATGAGACTTCCTATGTGGATCAGAAGAATGCTAACACGTGTAATTGCGGTACTGCCTGTAGTCATTTGTTTAATAATTTTTGGTGATAGTGAACAAGCAATTGAAAGCTTACTGATTTATAC
>CAUUCZ010000141.1:0-2910 GCA_963543895.1 uncultured Gemella sp.
ATCCAATCCTTCAAAGTATCTTGTATCTGGTATAATCGAGATTTCTTTTCCAGGTTTATCTTCAGATAAAAATTCACTTGAATTATACACCATACCATTAAATTCAAAAGTATCTGATTCCTTTATTTCTCTATAAAACGGCCCTGGCATAATTCCTATTTCTCTCAACTTATCTGCATCTAAGCTCCCTTTTTGTTTTTTAAATATAATTTTATATCCAAAACATTCAATATTATGAGCTAGTGGATAGCTAAAAACAGTAACAGTTTTATTATCTATTATACACTGTTCACTAGAAATTTCAATATATTCCACGCTATAAGAAAGTGAACAATGTGTGAACATCATATTTTTTTCTATAAAATCTTTAATCCCTACTGGACCATAAATAGTAACCTTTGAAGCATTCGTATCTAAAAGAAAACTTCTAGAAGATAAAAAACCAATTAACCCTAATACATGATCAGCATGAAGATGACTAATAAAAATTTTAGTTATTTTGGTTGGTTTAATGTTGGTTTTTAAAATTTGATGTTGTGTAGCCTCTCCACAGTCAAACATCCAACACTCTTTTAGCTCTTGCATAAAGTTAAACACAAAACTCTGTGTATTTCTAAATTTTGCTGGAAGCCCAGCTCCTGTTCCTAAAAATTGTACTTCCATCGTATTCCTCTACTTTAAATTAATAATAGTGGCCTAAAAAGATATTCCATTTAAGCCACCTTATGTAAGTTATAGTTTTACTACAAAAACCTGCGCATCTTGTAAGCAAGTTATTACATGCTCTACCCCTGCTGGAATTTCTAATAATTCGAATTCATTTACAATCTCAACCTCTTCTTCAAAAGAAACTGTAATCTTTCCGCTAATATTCAATAATAAAATATTCTTATCATTGCTATACGAGTCTGTTTGATTCCCTACTTTTAGATTCATATGTACTACTTGATATCTATCATTTTCTAATACAATACCACCTAATAGTGCATTTTTATCTAATTTTACTTTTTTCATAATCTTATCTTCCTTTACGTTTATATAGCCCGTCTTCTTCAATCATAATTAATTTATTCTTGAATAATCTTCCAACAGCACGTTTGAAACTTCCCTTACTCATTCCAAACACTGCTTTAATTTCTTCTGGATCTGATTTATCTGTAAACTCACAATATCCGTTGTTTTCAATATAATCCATGATAGCTTGACCATCAGCATCCATTCTTTCGTGAGCTCGAGGTAAGAATGAACCATTAATTTCTCCGTTATCTTTAACTCCAATAACACGCAGAGTAACTTTTTCTCCTAAACGTGGCTCTTTTTCACGTTCACTTTCATGAACAAACACTTTATAACCGTCTTTTGTTAATAGGAATGTCCCAACACGCATTAAACGGTATGGATAAGCTTCAATATCTTTATTTTTCATATTCTTAGTTGCTTTAGAATATAATGATGCTACGATAGTCTCTGTCGCCAAACGCGCAAATAATTGTCCACTAAAATCACGACGTAATGTAATAAATAGTTCGTCACCTTCTTTAGGCCAAACACTTCGTAATTTTGGTAAATCTTCACCTAAAAGTGGAATTTCACGAGAGAATCCAATATCAAGTCCTACCCTATCTTCCTCCACTTTTACAACTTTACTAAATGCATAATCACCATAAGTTACTTCTGGTATATTTGGTGTAGCGAATAATTTTCCACTACGTGAAGGATATACGAACATTGAATATTCTTCTCCAATTTCGTAATCATCTAAACTTTCTACGTCAGATTCGTTACAGCTAATTTCTTCTTCATTCGGTCCTTTAAAAACTAATGATGAACTTTTCTTTTCTACTAACTCTAAAAAATGGATTTCTCCAGTAATAAATTTTATATCTTCTCTTTCCATCAAGTACCTCTTTCTTTTATTTATTGTATAACTATTTACAGAATTGTCACTAAATTTCATCCCATAAAAAAAGGTTGATACCTAATATCAACCTTTAAATTAATCGGAAAAAGTAGTATCAGGGCGTACTTACTTAACCATATTTTTTATTTGTTTTAATTGATTTACTCTTATTTCCTTTGGAAGGAATCTTCTTATTTCATCTTCATTATACCCAACTTGTAATCTCTTATCATCGACAATGATAGGTCTTCTAAGCATTCCTGGATTATCTTGAATAACTTTATATAACTCTTGAATTGACATACTTTCAATATCCAAATTCAATTTTTGGAAAGTTTTCGATCTGAATGAGATTATATCTTCTGTTCCGTGCTCCGTGATAGACAAAATGTCTTTAATCTCATTTGTTGTCAGAGCTTCTGAAAAAATATTTCTTTCCACAAAGTCTATTCCATTTTCAATAAGCCAAGCTTTCGCTTTTCTACAAGAAGTACAACTTGGCGATGTAAACAACGTAACTACCACCAGCACTCACACTCCTTTATAAAAATAACATTAATATTTTTATAATTCTATATACTTCTATAATTATACTACATATATTATAGTTTTACAATATACTATTGAAAAAATATTTTAATTTGTCAACTAAAAACACTTGTTTTACATTGTTTTATAGTTGACTATCCTTGTAGACACAGTCTTTATGTTCTACCCTTACATTTTTAACTTTGTAAGATAAATTAAATTATATAATAATGTACTTTAACGCTACTTTACATAGTCTTACTATCTTATTATAAACTTCGTAATTAAAATTTAAATTAAATATTATCGATAATTTCTAAAGTTTTTTTATCAACTTCACTAAATTGACAATGACTTTTATGTATGATATTATATAAATATGCCAGCATGGCGGAATTGGCAGACGCACTGGACTCAAAATCCAGCGATGGCAACATCGTGCCGGTTCGACCCCGGCTGCTGGTATAATGATTAAGACAAGG
>CAUUCZ010000142.1:0-2904 GCA_963543895.1 uncultured Gemella sp.
AAAAAGGCTCAGCATTTTGCTAAGCCTTTTTACACTACCTTAAATAATAAAGTGGTCCTAATATTTTTTTAATATTTTCTGTTGATTCAAATTTTAAATCTAATGCATCATCAACAGTTTTTATCTTATTATTTTCTATCATTTCTTCTAATGTTGATGGAATTACACTTAATTTAAACACTGGAGTTATTTTCAAATCTGATGTAGGAACGATATTATAAAGATCATTTTCTTCAATTTTTTGACCTACAAAAATCTCTTTTGTCCCTTTATCCATATTTACCTTTACTGTTTTATTTGCAATAAAATGAGATAGTGTGTAACCAGATTTAGGTGCTACTATTATTTTATTATTTTTTGTAGCATCTCCAATATTATTAAATTCATCAACTCTTAAAACATTAGATGTTCCTTTGGAAAGATTAATATTTCCTTCAAAAGTCTTTTCAAATTCTACATTGAATAACTTTCTATATACTGCAGTAAATTCAATATCTTTTCCTTTTTCTGTAACTACAGCACCTAATTCATTCGTTTGTAATAGCTTGTTTTTAGAAACTCTGATATTTTCTGAGTTTTCACCAGCCATTAAATAATCGCTATTTGCCTGCCAACCTAAGAACTCTTGCTCTGTAACTCCAGTTGCCGTTGGTAAATTAATCATACTATCTATTCTAGATCCTACTAGTACCTCTTGACCATCAGACAAGAATTTATCAATACCTCGTCCTACAAACTTAACAGTCACCCACTCACTATCCACTTTTTTAAAGTAAATCTCTAAAACTGTCTCTGCTGTAATATAATCATCATCGTTGATTACTTTCTTATTAGATCTGAATAGTACTTCATATCCAGAATTTGGTTTAATTTTTTTACGAAGTTCTGCTAATAGCACCCCTATCTTTTTAGTTTCAGGCCACTCTATATCTGTATCTTTTATACTATCATCAACCTTACCAAATCGTTTATTATAATCATCTTGACGAATTTTAATAGTATTAGTATTTTCCTTGTAGTTTGCTTTTACTATAATACTATTGTCAACATTTACTTCTGATAAATCTTTAACTTCTTTTATTTTGGAATTATTTTTAGCATCTAAAATAGTATAACTATCAACATGGTATTTTTCTTTATCAAAGAACTTAGTATCTATTTCGCTTAGTTTCTGACCGGTTAACAACGTCACTTCTTTTTTAGTAACGCCGTTATCCAATAATATCTTTGTATTATATTTCGCTTTAATTTTTATATTATTTCCTAATACTTGAGAATTTGAAATTTCCTTGTCATCAAGATAATAACCAGAAAAATCATAACTTGAATCATTACCCGTTATATCTTTAATTTCATTTTCTTTAATGAAGTTACCAAATGATACTCCCTGTTTGATTAAAAACTCTTTATTATTTTTCTTAAATTCCGAAGGATATTCTAGCTTTACATTATTCCAGTAATCTTTATCCTGAGCTAATTCCACTTCTATTTTTTTCGATAAGTATGGAATTTCTATATTCTCTGAAGTTGTTTCCTTACCATCTACCAATATTTTAGCTTTTCTATAACTATAATATTTATCAGGTTGATAATACTGTTCCACTTCATATGGTAAAACTGAGACCTTATCATCCTTAGGAGAATTTCTTAATTCAACAGTTCTATTTACTACCTCTTTTTTACCTTCTTTAACTACTAGATTAATATTTTTTTGAGTAAAATATACCTGACTTGTTTTTGAATATTCAAGATTCTCTATATTTCCTTTATTATCCATGTCATAACTCATAACATTCATTATTATTCTACTATTGGGTACAAAAAGTTTTAATAGACTTTTATCAATAATTTTTCCAGTTCCACTTTTTTTCATCTGTACTCTGAATAATTCATTCGGAATATTATTGTTATCAAGAGAGTAAAAAATTAGATAATTATAAGAATTCTTTTTATAACTTAATAATTCTGCACTATACTCCAATTCTTCCATATTACTATGAATTAGATTGTTTTTTATAACAGGAAGAGAGTAACTTCTACTTCTAGAGAATAAATCAAAATTAAATATATTATCCCTTAGTACTGTATCCATTACAGTTGTATTGTAATCTGTAAAATAATCTGCTTTTGTCTCCGAACTTGTGACTGTAATTAAGCTAAAACACAGCAGTCCAGAACTTATAAATTTACAATATTTCAACATTTCTCCTCCTTTCTTATTAATATCTATTATACCATATTCTATAATAACAATTATATAGAATATCGTTAAAATAAAACTAAATATTACCAACATAGCATTAAAATACTTTTCATTGCTGTATAGGTTTAAATACCATAAAATTGACCTATAAGTGTATCACTTATAGGTCTATATTTTATTAATGTTATTTTAAGCTTCACTTATATTTTCTAACATTATTTGATCATTAGATATACTAACTTCATCATATTCGTAATCATCCGCAAAATCGTACGAATACTCCTTATATAGGAACATTTCATTAGAGTAATCTAAAAACTCCTCCTCTGGAGTAGAGAACTCTACTTCATTATAACTTTCATCAGCATAATCTGATAAAATTTCATCTTCATAGTCTATTTCAGTATTGAAGTCCTGGGAATATTCATCATCTTGCCCGTACCTGGGATCCGGCGACTCCAAACTAGATAAGTTCATTGTATACATAAAAATCTCCTTAAATATCTTTTTTTATTATCATAATTATACATAATAGTTTAACTTTTTTCAAGCAAAAACTATAGTTTTTTCAAAATATTTTTTCTTACCTCATCAAGTGCTTCTACGCTTGCTCTATAGCGGATTAACTCCCTATCTCCAACGAATAAACACTCTTTTACAGTAACATCTCCTTGAGCATATACAGCTATATAAACTAATCC
>CAUUCZ010000143.1:0-2854 GCA_963543895.1 uncultured Gemella sp.
TAATACTTATTTACAAATTCTTCTACTCTACTCATTATTTCTGTCCTCTATACTTCTAAAGCTTGTGCAAAATCTTCTAATAAATCTTCAATATCTTCAACACCTACAGATATTCTTAATAAATCTGGTGTTAATCCATAAGAAAGACGTAATTCTTCTGGGATATCAAAGTGAGTTTGAGTTGTAGGGTATGTTACTAGGGTTTCAACTCCACCTAAACTTTCTGCAAATATTGCAACCTTTAATGAACGTAAAAATGCATCAATCTTAGAAGCGTCGTGAAGTTTAAAGCTAAGCATAGCTCCTTTTTTCGGATACAGAACTTCTTTAACATTTGGATTTTTTTCTAACTCTTCTGCCAATTTCATTGCATTTTTCTCTTGTTGATTAAAACGTAATGGTAAAGTTTTTAAACTTCTAACGAATAACCAACTATCAAACGCAGATAATACCGCACCTGTTGTATTAGAAAGCCATGCTAATCTTTCTCCAACTTCTTCATTATTAGTAATTACAGCTCCGGCTAAAATATCGTTATGTCCTGTTAAATATTTCGTTGCTGAGTGGACAACAATATCTGCACCCATAGTTAATGGCTTCTGTCTTAATGGCGTTAATAGAGTATTATCTACTATTAATAAAGCATTTTTCTCTTTAGCAATCTTAGCAACTTTTTCAATATCAACTTCTTGCATTAATGGATTAGTTGGAGTTTCTATGAATACAGCTTTAGTGTTGTCTGTAATTTTCACTCCAAGATCTTTTTCATCCGTAAAATAGATAAACTTCTGTGCACCTTTACGTTCTAACTCATCAAAATATCTAAAACTTCCACCATATAAATCTCTAGAAACAAGAAATTCACTATTTAATTCAAATAATTCAAATACTAATTGAATTGCACTCATACCTGAACTCGTTGCTATCGCACGACATCCTTCTTCAAGTTCACATAATCCTTCCTCTAAAATTGTACGAGTAGGATTTTTTGTTCTTGTGTAATCATAACCTGTACTCTCACCTAGTCCAGGATGCGCATATGCTGTAGATAAATATATCGGTGTTACAATCGCACCCGTTACTTTGTCTTTTCTATTTCCTAATTGAGCTAATTCAGTTTCAATTTTCTTCATTAAACAATACCTCATTTTATTAATTTCTTTTCAACATTACTATTATAACATTATATTTACATATAATAAACAGATTTATCTGAATTTTTTGTTTTTTTTGAACTATTTCAAGAGAATCTATTAAAATTCATTGAATTAACGAAAAATGATTGTTTGAAGGAGCCTCAAACAATCATTTTCTTTATTAATATTCTTTTTTAAAAAATAGTACTAGAAACATTTTCCCAGAGTGTTTATAGCACATACAATCTTTCTTGGATAATAGAAAAATAAGTACTAACATTGCCGATAAATTCACCAGTTAGATAGAACACTCTATTTATAACTAATAGAAACACTATGTCATATTCAGTACTCTTCGCCCACTAGCTCTTCTCCCTAATAATTTTTCTTCTTTTATGACGATGAGCAAAGTCATTGAAACACAGTATTTTATTTTAACTCCTCAATTAGTTTATTAATAAACAAATCTAGTATCAAATATTTATCCATATATGAAGATTTCAATAATTTATCATAATTAGCAGCTAAAATTAATGTCTTCATAATTTTGTCCACACTATAATTTCTAATACCTTGTGCCGCTAGTTGTACTCTATATGGATGAACTCCTAATTCTCTAGCTATATCCTTTTGTGAATAGTGTTCATTTAGGAGAACCTTTACTTTATAATACATTCTTAATTGTCCACTAATAAGTGATAATAAGAAAATCGGCTCTTCTTTTTTTAACACTAAAGAATTGTATACTACTCTTAATTTCGAATAATTTTTCCCGAATAACTCGTTAGTTAAACTGAACACATCGTATTCTAGACTTCTCGTCGCTAGTAATTCGATATCTTCTCTAGTAATTACTTTCTTCTCATCACAATAAAGAAGTAGTTTTTCTAATTCTTTTTTTATATTAGCAAAATCTAATCGTGTATAATTCACAAGAAATTCTGCATCATCTCTTGAAATTTTTAAATTAGCATCAACCACAGTTTTCACAATATAGCTAGATATTTCCTTTTCATTAAAATTAGAAAATTCCTTAACTTCTCCTACTTCTTTAATTTTCTTTATAAGTTTTTTTCTACTATCAATCTTTTCAGAGATTTTTAGAATCAACACGACTTCTTCACTAATATTATCCAGATAGCTTATTAATGTATCAACATTGTGCTCCACTTTAAGCTTTTTAGGTTTAGCAAGTAGAAAATTACAATTTTCTGCAACTACTACTTTTTCATTCCCAAATAAGCCACTGCTTCTACATTCATACACTAAAGACTCCAAGGTATTTTCATGCATATTTATTTTTATATAGTTAAATTCATCCAAGTCTTTTAAATACTTTTTAGCTATACTCTTTTCATAATCATTAATGGCTTCAAAATTTTCACCATATATTACATAGACATTTTTCATTAATTATCTACCTCAATTTCAAATTCAGAATTCTTATTCTTTACTCTAATTTTTTTATTATAATAATAAATAGAACTCTTGCCAAACTTCATCTCTGTATTCTCTTTAAGGACAATATAATCAATTTTCTTATATTGCGCCATATTTTTAACTTCTTTTAATTTCTTTTCTAAACTATCAATTACAATAACTTTTCCAACTAGGTCTTTTGCTATAAGATCTAGAGAATATTCGCTCTTGTTCTTTTTCGCAGAAGTCAAAAGTAAATAATCAAAT
The DNA here is from genome assembly GCA_963543895.1 of uncultured Gemella sp. GTDB lineage: Bacteria > Bacillota > Bacilli > Staphylococcales > Gemellaceae > Gemella. The sequence goes on from CAUUCZ010000143.1 coordinate 2,823, forward strand.
TTATTTTTTCCTTCATAATTTAAAAGCAAATC
>CAUUCZ010000144.1:0-2841 GCA_963543895.1 uncultured Gemella sp.
CACTTAGCAGAATTAGAACAACAAATGTTCGCTGCTGCAGAAAAATTCGAATTCGAACAAGCTGCAAAACTTCGTGATACAATCGCAGAACTAAAAGAGAAATATAAACTATAGAATATAAACTTATAGAAGCAACTACATTATTTTTACTCATAATAATCCGTTGCTTCTATATTTTTTCAGATTTTACTTTTTATAAAATTTATTCTATTAAAGCTTACAAATTTATTCTACTTTTATATTTTTATGATATAATAAGGTATGTTAGTTTTGCATCGTAGTTAACAAATTTCGGTCATAACTAAATTTAAATATGTGTATATTGAAATTTATACATTATAATAAAAAAACAATTTTTATTTCTTAGGAGATTTAAACATGACAAAACAAAATATTGGAATTGTATACGGTGGGAAAAGTGCTGAACACTCAGTATCACTTTTAACAGCGAAATCAATCATTAATGCAATAGACAAAGAAAAATACAACGTATTCCCTATCTTTATTTCATTAGAAGGTAACTGGGCACGTGGTGAAAAAATTACATCAGAAGTAACTGATCAACACGATTTAGTTTTTTCTAATTTTGACAATGATATTAGTGGATTATTATTTGAAGATGGACGTAAATTCGATATCGTCTTCCCTGTTCTACACGGACCAAACGGTGAAGATGGAACAATCCAAGGTTTACTAGAAATCATGGATATCGCTTATGTTGGTAACAACGTACTTTCAAGTGCAGCTGGTATGGATAAAGTAATTATGAAGCAATTATTCGCTGCTTATGATCTTCCACAACTTCCATATGTTCACTTTATCGAATACACTTGGAAAAATAAAAAAGAAGCACTTATCGCTGAAATTAATGAAAATCTTAAATACCCTGTATTCGTTAAACCTGCTAACTTAGGTTCATCTGTTGGTATTAGCCGTTGTAACGATGAAGATGAATTAGTTAAAGGTATTGAAGAAGCTCTTAAATTCGACAAAAAAATCGTTGTTGAACAAGGTGCTGTAGGCGCTAAAGAAATCGAAGTTGCTGTTCTTGGTTACAACGAAGTTAAAACAACTGATCCTGGTGAAATCGTAAATATTTCTACTACTGATTTCTACGATTACGAAACTAAGTACACAGATGGACAATCTCGTATGGATATTCCAGCGCCAATAGATACTACTCTATACCCTAAATTCAGAGAAATGGCAGCTACTGCATTCCGTGCAATCAGTGGATCAGGATTAGTACGTGCTGACTTCTTCTACACTAAAGAAGGCGAAATCTTCATTAACGAAGTAAATACAATGCCTGGATTCACTCCATTCTCAATGTTCCCTTCTCTATGGGCTAACATGAATGTAAGTTACTCTGAAATTATCGAAGAATTATTCAAGTTAGCGGTAGAGCGTTACGAAGATCGTAAAAACTTATTAACTGAAGAATAGGATTAACCATGAAATATTTAGTTACAGAATTAGAAAAAATATTAAATGCCAAAAAAGTGAATATTACTAGTAATGTAGAAATTACTGGTATCGCTATTGATAGTAGAAAAGTTAAACAAGGTGACTTATTCATCCCCTTCTTGGGTGAAAATGTAGATGGTCACAACTATATAGAAAGTGCCTTTGAAAAAGGTGCTGCAGCAAGTTTATCATTAAAAGAGGACTTCATTTCTGATAACAATATTATCTACGTTAATGATAGTTATGAAGCAATTCAAACTCTGGCAAAACATTATTTAGAAAGTTTAAATGCTAAAACTATCGCAATCACAGGTAGTAACGGTAAAACAACTACTAAAGATATTATTACAAGTGTATTATCAACAAAATATAAAGTTCACAAAACGCAAGGAAACTTTAACAACGAACTTGGTGTACCAATAACTATTCTTGCTGCGCCTGAAGATAGTGAAATACTAGTTCTTGAAATGGGTGCTGATGGTTTTGGACAACTTGACTTCTTATCTAAGTTAGTTGAACCGGATTACACAGTAATTACTAATATCGGTGAAAGTCACATTGAATTCTTCAAATCACGTGAAGGGATTGCTAAGGCAAAATTCGAAATTACCAATGGTATGAAAAAAGATGGATACTTCGTCTATAACGGAGATGAAATTCTTCTAAAATCATTAGTAGATTCTTCAGAGATAAACGCAACATCATGTGGTGAAAATAGCTATAACGATATTATATTAGAAAGCTACACAATTACACGTGATAAAATTGATTTCAAACTTAATATAAGCGACGAACAATACTTCACAAAATTAAAAGGGAAACATAACCTATATAACATTATGTTCGCAACAGCAATCGCGAGTAAAATCGGATTAACTAACGAAGAAATTCGCAAAGCTATTGAAAATACTGTGGAAATAACAGGCATGCGTCTACAAAGTATCCCTTATAAAGAGGATTCACTAATAATCAACGATGCATATAACGCTAGCCCTACTTCTATGAAAGCTGGTGTTGATGTAGTAAGTAGCTATGATGACTTCGATTATAAAACACTTGTATTAGGAAGTATGTTCGAACTAGGTCCTAACGAAGTTAGCTATCACGGTGAAGTTGGGGAGTATATTTCTGAAAACACAAACGACATTGACCTAGTAATCAGCGTTGGTGAACTAGCAGAAAACATTACAAAACAAATTAAAAACGACAAAATAAAAACACTACACTTCCCTACTACATCAGAAGTTAGTGAATATCTAAAAAATAACAAACACAAAAACGAAGTAATCTTATTTAAAGCAAGCCGTTCTATGAAACTAGAGACTATTATTGAAGAGATAACGAAGTAAGAGAATATTTAAAAGCATTTACGTT
>CAUUCZ010000145.1:0-2832 GCA_963543895.1 uncultured Gemella sp.
GGTGTTCTTGGTGAAGACTACGTTAAAATGATCGATGAAAGTTATGACAAACGTTGGACTGACTTCCCTCAAAATATCGGAAAAAGTACTGGTGGATTCTGCGCAACAGTTCCTAATGTAGCTGGATTTATCCTACTTTCTTGGACTGGAAAAATGAATGAAGTTTTCGTTCTTGCTCACGAGCTTGGACATGCATATCACTTCATGAGCACAGGAAAACACCAAACAATGTTAAATAACGATTGTCCACTTTACTTCGTTGAAGCCCCATCAACTTGTAACGAGGTTATCGTATCTAACTACTTATTAAAAACTAACACTGATGCTCGTTTCAAACGTTGGGTTATCAGCAACATGATTAGTAGAACATACTTCCACAATATGGTAACACACTACTTAGAAGCTGTTTATCAAGATAGAATCTACAAAATGGTAGATAACAACGAAATGCTTAATGCTGACGTTCTTTCTAAAGTTAAACGCGATGTTATGGAAGAATTCTTCGGGGATAGTTTAGTAGTTAATGAAGGTGCAGAGCTTACTTGGATGAGACAACCTCACTACTACATGGGACTATATCCATACACTTACTCTGCAGGATTAACAATCGGTACAGCTATCGCTAATAAGATCGATAATGACAGTTCTTATGCCGATACTTGGTTAAATGTTCTTTCTAAAGGAAGCAGCATGTCGGCACTAGATCTTTCTAAACTTGCAGGTTGTGATGTAAGTACTGATGAACCACTTAAAGAAGCAATTGCTTATGTTGGTCACCTAGTAGATGAACTTTACAACTTAACAGATGAATTAAATAAATAAGGAGTGACTCAAAAATCGTTATTTCGTAGAAATCGATTTTGTCGAGTCACCCTCGCACAGTTTATTAGATATCTAAAAAGCTTCTATAAAAGCGAATTTAGATATCAATAAACCACTGCGTCTATGAGGAGTGACTCGATAGAATTAATTACAAAAATCAATTTCGTCGAATCACTCCTATTTTATTATATATTTAACTATGATATACTTTAACAAAGTAGTAATTTGAAGGAGTTTTATATGCATAACAGTTGGAATGAAGTAATAAAAAATTATCCAAAAAAAGATGAACTTAATAAATTGATAGAAAAAATAGATGAAAAACGTCTTACTACAACAATCTACCCTCCAAAAGAGCAAGTTTTTAGGGTTTTTGACTTAGCATTAGAAGATATTAAAGTCGTAATATTAGGGCAAGATCCTTATCATAATCCTGAGCAGGCTTGCGGATTAAGCTTCTCTGTAAATGATGGTGTACCACTTCCTAAAAGTCTTATAAATATTTACAAAGAGCTTCATGATGATTTAGGTATAAATCCAGCAAAAACAGGAAATCTCGAATCTTGGTTTAATCAGGGGGTATTTCTTCTTAACGCGGTTCTTACTGTTGAAAAAAATTCTCCTGCAAGTCACAGCAAGATGGGATGGGAAAATTTTACGGATTACATAATTGAAACTATTTCAGAAAAAAATGAAAATGTAGTCTTTGTTTTATGGGGAGCTTACGCAAGAAGTAAAAATAAACTAATTGATTCTTCAAAACATCTAATCATTGAATCAGCACATCCGAGTCCATTATCCGCATACCGTGGCTTTTTCGGAAGCAAAGTTTTCTCTCAAATTAATGATTATTTAGCCTCTCACAACAGAGGAAATATAGACTTTGAATTAAAAATGAAAACAAATGAGCAAATTTCATTTTTTTAAAATATTTTTGAAAAATTTTAAGTATATTTTAAGTAAGAGATATATAATGAGTACCTAAACAAAAGTAATGAAATTTCATTCTTAACGACACTTGTCGTTTCTCCCTTTTAAGTTTGAAATTATTTTTGTTTAAACCAATATTTCGGTTAATTCTTTATGATATTAACAGATAATAAAACTTTTTAATTTTTTTCATAATGTGGCTTGTCGCTCCCTAGGCAAGCCATTCTCCCTTTTAAAGAGTTGAAAGACTCTTTTGTTATTTGTATATAAGATTAGATATAAACAAGCAAGAAATTGCTTAGAACTTAATTTAGTTCACCCGAAAAACGTGTTCCCCAAACACGTTTTTTTATTATATTTTAAAACAAAAAACCTCAGACATTTTGTCTGAGATTTTTCATCATTTATTATGCAGCTCTTCTATACCCTGCTTTTTGGGCAGCTTCTTCTGAACTGAAGACTAATAAGTTACTAGCAGCGACATTATTATAAGAAGGATGTGTTGGGGTATAGTAGTAACCACTCTTTTTACTAGCTCTAACAATAACCTTTCTAGGTTGTTGTACCTGTTGTTGAGGTTGTTGATTTTGAGATACTTGAACAACTTCTTTTTTCTCACTGTCACTTTCATCTATTCTTTTTTTAGATGGCGATGGTGGAGCTATTTGTTGTTCTTTATTCTCTGTTGAATTTTCTTCTTTTTTCTCTTCAGAAGATTGTTCTTCTACTTTTTTATCACGTTCTTCTTTTTTCTCTTGGAAAGTTTTTCTTTGTTCTTCTTTTCTAGCTTCACTAAAATGATTTGTCGTTAGCATTGTTAACATCATAACAAGTGCACTTACAGCACCTAAAACAACTTTTTTCAAACGCGTTTTTCGTTGAATAAGTTTTACAATAGGTGGACATAATAGTATAAAACTTAATACAAATACGACAATAGCGTATCTAATACCATGAGTAAACACCATGCTTAGTGATATTATCATAAATACTAAAAAGATAAACCACAAAATAACTTGTCCATGTTCTTTCATGAATTTATTCACAATATTTCTCCTTAAAAATAATCACTTATCTATT
>CAUUCZ010000146.1:0-2783 GCA_963543895.1 uncultured Gemella sp.
CTTCGTTTCCAAACATTTGTTCAGAATACTTAGGAATCTCATAGAAGAATGACATTGCAGTATCACGGTTAGCACATTTATATAGTTCTAATTTATATTCTGGTGACATCTCAAAGTTATCTGGATCTGCACAATAGTCATCAATTAGTTTTCTATATACACTTGCAACTGTTGCTACATAGTGAATAGATTTCATACGACCTTCAACTTTTAACGAATCAATACCTAATTCAATAATCTCAGGTACTGCTTCAATTAAAGTTAAATCTTTAGGACTCATTGCATAAGGATTTGCATCTTCATCAAATAATTTAGTATCCTCATCAGTTCCTTCTTCATATAGGTCATAATTCCAACGACATGATTGACAGCAACCTCCACGGTTACTATCACGAGCTGTCATGTAATTACTTAATGTACAACGTCCCGAATATGCTATACACATTGCACCGTGAACAAACATCTCAATCTCAACATCTGTTTTTTCACGAATCTCTTTAATTTCTTCATATCCTGTTTCACGAGCTAGTACTACACGGTGTACTCCTTCGCTTTCCCAATATCTAACTTCCTTATAGTTTGAAATAGATTGTTGTGTACTAATATGTACCTCTACTTTTGGAGCTACAGCTTTACATCTTTCAATGATATATGGATCCGCTACGATAATTCCTCTTACTCCTGCATCTTGAAGTGCCATTAAGAATTCATCTAATCCTTCAAAGTTCTCATCATGCGCAATAATGTTCGCCGTAACATAAATATCTGCTCCATATTTTGCTGCAAATTCACAACCTTCTTTAATCTCTTCAATTGTGAAGTTATCTGCATTACTACGAAGCCCAAACTCCTGTCCTCCTAAGAACACAGCATCTGCTCCGTAATGAATAGCTATTTTTAATTTCTCTAAATTCCCTGCTGGAAGCAGTAATTCTGGTTTTTTCGTTATTACTCTCTTACCGTCTCTAATTTCTGAAATATTTGGTATCGCCATAAGTTAAGGTCACATTCAAGTATGACCCATCCTCCTTGTCTTTTTTTATTAGGTTTTATATAGGAAACCTTACCCTTTTATACGTTCAAGAACATACTAGTACATAGTTTTCTTATAGAAGAATCCTAAGTCCACTTCTCTATATTTTGGTTTAATTCTTTCTATATCGTTATAGAAATCTTGTTTTTCATCTTCGTATGCTTCTTTATCTTCATAATAAAGATCAATAGCATCACGATAAATAGTTACAACCTCAGTGATATAATCTTCATCTTTTAAAACACCTTCAATCTTAAATGCAGTTACCCCTGCTTCGATTAGACGATCTAATTCTTCTATCGCACAGATATCATTTGCACTCATGATGTGTGTCCCATTCGAATCCTCAAAAATTGGATAGCGTTCATTTCTATCTTGACTGTATAGGAATAGTTTCTTAGAATTACTATATTCTTCAATATACTTCTCTTTACCACTATACATAAAATAATTATCCACCAATTTTCTTACAGATTGGAACATACAAAGCATTCCCTGAACTTGTACTTCAATCTCATATTCACTTTTTCCTGTGATTTCAAGAATTTCATCAATAGTTAATTCTTTTGAAAGGCATGTTCTATAAGCTCCACGTTTCCCCCAATAATTACATGAGAAAGAGTTCGTAGCTAGTGTATGCGGATCCCATTGAAGTTTAAAATCAAGTTTTTCTTCTCTTAAAATTGTTATAATTGTTGGTTCTCCATATATTAGAGCATCTACATTTAGTGTTGATAAATAATGTAAATAATCAACTAGGTCATCTATATGCTCATTATGAAATATTGCATTTACACTAACATATGCTTTTTTCCCTGCTTGGTGTATAATCTCGATAGCCTTCTTTAATTCTTCTCTTTTAAATTCACCAGCAAGACGTAATCCATATTTTTCTTCACCAATAACGAAACTATCAGCTCCTACATTTATTAGTTCATAAATATGATCAATACTTTTCGGTGTTACAACTAACTCTACTGTCATTTTTTATCCTCTCTTAATAAAATATACTAACTTCACAGTTCTATAATTTTATTTCCTTGTTGTTATAGTTATTCCATCTCCAAATGGTAATATTACACTTTCATAGTTTTCATGTTTTAATAACCATTCATTGTAATTATTAATTTTTCTAGAAAGTTGTTTTAAATCTCTACTGTGTTTAATAATACTTGGATCGGCAACCATTCCTTTGAATAGCACATTGTCTGTAATAACTACGACATCCTCAGCAAAATATGGTTCATATAATTCAAAAAACTTTCTACTTTGACTCTTAGCACCATCAATGAATACTACATCATATGGGGCATTTGTCACTACTTCATCTTGAAGTTCTAAAGCATCAGCATGAAGTAATGTTATTTTATCAGTTAGATTTCTTTTTCCTATGTTGTTTTTTGCTTGGTTATACATCTTATCATCACGCTCAATAGTTGTAACATTACATCCTATTTTTTCAGCTAATTTAATAGATGTGTATCCAATTGCCGTTCCTATTTCTAATAAATTCTTAGCTTTCTTCACTTTAAGCATCTGAATTAAAAATCTTATTCCTATTTTATCTATAATAGGCACTCTATTTTCTTCGGCATATTTTTCTAATTCTAAATAAAATTCATCAAAATCTTCTAGTAAATCTATAACATATAAATCATCTTTTGATTCTATCGCAACCATGTTTACCTCCATATTTATACATCATATTATAATACCATAAAAGTTGGTATAAATGCAATTATAAAGACTA
>CAUUCZ010000147.1:0-2657 GCA_963543895.1 uncultured Gemella sp.
GTATGATCCTACAACACCTGTTTTAGATGTGTAAGGAAGAACATCTTCAGCTTTTCTTCCTTGTTTCACAATCGCTCTTCTCAAACGAATTTGAGATATTAGTGAGACCATCCAAATTATCATTACTATAATACCTACCATAGAAAGTAGCATGTAGTAACCACTTGGATTTAATCTTTCAAAAATGAAACATAAAACCATAAACACCGCTGAGAAAGTTAACGCAAATACTGGTACTGAATTTGTATTTAATTTTTTAAATGCTTTAGGACCGTAATTATGTGAACTTAATGAAAATAGCTGTCTACTAGAAACATACATACCTGAATTTGCTGCTGATAAAACTGATGTTAAAATTACAGCATTCATAATAACTGCCGCCACTTCTAAACCAATATTTTGGAATACAATTGTGAATGGAGAGGCTGTTACATTATTTGTGTCTAATAATCTTGGATCATTTGCTGACACTATTGAAGATATAATTAACATTGTAGCGATATAAAATATTAATATTCTCCAGAAAACTTGTCTAACCGCTTTAGGCATTGTTTCTTTAGGATTTGGAGATTCCCCTGCTGTAACTGCTACAACTTCTGTTCCTCCAAATGAGAATGCTGCAGTTGAAAGAACACCAAATAATCCTAACACACCAGCACTACTTGTTTTTTCTCCGTTATGTATAAAAGTATGAATACCAGCTTCACTATTTCCAGTAGCTCCAAAAATAATTGCAACTCCTACAATTAAAAATGCAACAACTGTCATTACTTTTATAATTGTTATCCAGTATTCGACTTCACCAAATACTTTAACACTTACTAAGTTTAATAAATACAATAATACTAAAAATACAATACAAATCGAAAACGTTGAAAATTGTCTAAAGAATTCCCAGTAATGTAATATTTTCGATAATGTTATTATGTCAACACTCGCTACTAATATCCACAATATCCAGAATAACCAACCAACTCCAAATCCAACACCTGGATCTATAAATCTAGTTGCATAGGCTCCAAATGAACCCGAAACTGGATAAAATGTCGCCAATTCTCCTATAGAAGCCATTAAAAAGTAAATAATAACTCCAATTAATGCATAAGTTAAAACTGCTCCGTAAGAACCTGCTTTACTAACTACCGCTCCACTTGCCATAAATAATCCGGTACCTATACATCCACCTATAGCTATCATACTAATATGACGAGCTTGCAGTTTTCTTTCCATCTTTGAATCTGCCATTATTTTCATCCTTTCATTAATTTATTTTATAAATATAGATTATACAAGATTTATTTGCATTTGTAAATAAATTTTCAGACTTTTTTTGATAATTTTTTCAATTTTTATTTTTATATTATAAATGTACATTTTTTTGAAAATGATATCACCTATCAACTAAGAAAATTTATTTTTATATTTCAAAATATAATATATTTATTAAAATGCTTATAAATATATCATTTTACATCAGTTAATTATAAAATATTTGTTATATATTTTATATAAATTTATTTTTCATGTATCATTTTAAGAACTTTATAGAAAGCATTTACAGAATTATTCTTTATGGTATAATTTTTGTATAAAAATATATTAGATATATTAATGTTAGGAGGCATTATTATGACAACATTTTACAACGAAGCTAGGGAGTTTGCAAAAAAATATATAGATCCTATTGCAAAAGAAATAGACGAACAAGAAAGATTTCCTGAAGAAGTATTTAAAGAGTTAGGAAAAGCCGGATATTTCAAACTTATGATACCTACTGAACTTGGTGGATTAGGAAAAGATATGCAAGAACATGCAGATGCTTGCCGTGCTTTTGCTAAATCAAGTGCTACCGTAGGTCTATGTTATATGATGCATAATGTTGCACTAAACTGTGTTCTTTCTTATGCCGACGATAATCTAAAATCAAAAATTTGTAGAGACATTGTTGAAAATGAAAAATTTATGGCACTTGCATACAGTGAATTAGGAACTGGGACACACTTCTATATCTCGGATGTCAAAACTGAATTTAAAGATAATTCAGTAGTATTTAATGGACTAAAAAGTATGGTGACTTCTGCAGAATTTGCATCTTATTATCTTGTTCTTACTCCTTCTGATGTTGAAGGTGGAATTGACAACTGGGTATTCCCTCTAGGTAGCGAAGGTCTAGAATTCAAACCTTCTACTTGGCATGGGCTAGGAATGCGTGGTAATGTTTCATGCCAAATGGCAATTAACGATGTTGAATTAAATAGAGAACTACGTATTGGTCAAGCTGGATCAGGAGTTGACCAAGTATTTACTATTGTTGCAACATACTTTATCACAGGTCTAGCTGCTGTCTATAGTGGTCTTTGCGAAGCAATTCTAGAAGAAGCTGTGGCACATACTACTAATAGAAAATATCCTGATGGAAAATCTCTAAGTAAAATTGAAACTGTTCAAATTCATCTTGCTAAAATCTATAGCCAAACTAATGCAGCAGTTCTTGGAACAAACGAAGCAGCTCGTAGTTTCTTAGCAAAAGATGCTGACATGCTAGCTAAAATCTTATCAGCCAGAATATTTGCTAGTGAAGCTGCTATTGAATTAGCTCGTCTTGGTATGCGTGTTGGTGGTGGTAAAGCATATAACCGTGTTGGAAATATGGAACG
>CAUUCZ010000148.1:0-2629 GCA_963543895.1 uncultured Gemella sp.
ACTGTAATTTGGGGAATTATTGCAAAATTTTTTGAAGATGAAAACTTCCCTATTGAACCAGTTTATTACAAAGATTACAAAGGTCAAGTTGACGGTTTATTATCTAAAGAAATTGATGTAGCTTGGAATTCTCCTTTAGCATGGTTAGATACTCACCTACGCACAAACGGAACTGCTTTAAATGGTTCTATGCGTGATACTGACCGCGATCGTAGTTCATATTTAGTAGTAAAAGCTAATAGCAACATTAACTCTATTCAAGACTTAAGAAATAAAACAATAGGTTTCGGTGCAATTGATTCGCCACAAGCTAGATTAATTCCTATTAATCACCTTCACAAACTTGGTTTAGAATTTGGAAAAGATTATACTGAAAAACGATTTGATATCGGTGTTGGGCTTCATGGTGACCATGTTGGTGGAGAACTTGATTCAGCAATTGCTTTAAAAAATGATGAAGTAGCTGCTACGTGGATGTTAGATTTAAACTATAATGCATGGATTGCAGATGGAACTCTAGATAAAAATCAGGTGAAAATTTTATCAAAAACAGATTTCTTTGATCACTGTATCTTCTCAGGACATCCAGAATTAGATGTAGCTCGTTTTGAAAAATTTATAGAAGTATTACATAAAATGGATTACAATAATCCAGATCATAAAGAAATGATGGATATGGAAGGCTTAAAAGAATGGATCTCAGGTCGTACTTCTGGATTTAAGCAACTTACTGAAGCCAATGAATATTTAAATTTTTTTAAAGAGTTTCATGGTGAATAATTATGACTAATTCATCTTTCTTAGTTTCCCTTCTTGGCAGTATGCCTCGTAGTAAAAAACTATTAACTGCAAAACGAAAATTAAATAAAGGAAATATCGACTTAAAAACATATCAAGAAATCTTAGATGAAGAAACAAAATACGTAGTTGAACTTCAAGAAAATAATTGTATTGATATAATCACTAGCGGTGAACTAAATCGAGATAATTATGTTTCATTTATTGCTGAACGTTTAGAAGGTGTTACAATGATGAGCATGGCTGATATGTTTGATTATATTGAGGATAAACAAGGTTTTGAACAAATACTAGAAATATTAGACGTTCCTGCGATTAGTATAAAAAATGCAATTTGCACAGGGAAAGTAAAATATAATAAACCTCTGGTAACTGATGAAATGATTGAACTAAAAAAACTAACCGATAAGAAAATCAAAGCGACATTACCTGGTCCTTATTTAATAACTAGGTCTATGTGGTTACCTGCCCTATCAAAACAATATTATGATAGCAAAGATTCTCTAGGAGAGGACATAATTAAAGTATTAAAAGAAGAGATTGATTCATTATCAAAAATAGGCATAGATGTTATTCAATTTGATGAACCTGTATTAACCGAAGTAGTATTCTCTGAAGGAAAGACAAGATCTTTTATGTGTGCAGCATTATCTGAGAAAAAAGATCCTACTGAAGAATTAAAATTTGCAACTAAATTAATTAAATCTGTAATTGATTATGCCAAAGAAAAAGAAATATTAGTTTCTCTTCATGTATGTCGTGGTAATTGGAGTCGTGATGAAAGTATTCTCCTTACTGGACCATATACTCCCCTACTTCCATTATTCGAAGAAACTCTTCCTAATATACTTACATTAGAGTTTTCTACTCCTCGTGCTGGAGAAATATCTTCATTATTCAGTAGTACTTTAATAAGGGATAATTGTATACTAGGATTAGGTGTTATGAATCCAAGAACAGACGATATAGAACCATTAGAAGATATCCTAAATCGTGTAGAAGAAGTTATGCAATATATTCCTAAAGAAAGAATTTGGTTAAACCCTGACTGTGGTTTTGCTACATTTGCAAATAGACCAGTAAGTACAATGGAGATAATCGATAGAAAATTATCTCGTCTAAATGAGGCTAAAAATACATTGAGGAATTTGTATGACTAATTTATACGAATCAAATAATTATGATCTTAGTTTTAGAGGAATTTTATCGAATAATGATTTTAAATTATATACTAACAATGATACTATTATTAGTTCAAGTGATATTAACTTTGATATTAATTCAGATTATAGAAGTAGTATAAATTATTTTGCTACTTCTATACTAGGGGGTATAGCCCATACCATAATAAAAGAAAGTAAACATTCTAATATAGATATTGAAGAACTTGAAGGAAAAATTCATCTAGTACTAAAAAATCCTCTAACACTATTAAATGTCAGAGGTTATAATGAAGAACCACAAATTGATAGTTGTTTAATCACATATTATTTATATGCAGATATTGATGAAACTAATCTTATAAAATTTTGTAATTCATCACTAAAAAAATCCTTTATTTATAATACACTAAAAAATGTAATAAATTTTAAGATAAAATTTATTCTAATTGATTAGAAAACAGGGAGTGATTCTATAATCCTGATTTCAGAGAAAGAGAAATCGATTTTGTAGTATCACTCCCTATCGTTTTAAGTGACTTTTAATCTCTTTTCTCACTCATTACAACATAAAAAAAGAAAAATCGAGTAATTCCCGATTTTTCTTTTTTTATTAATTAGATTTCTCTTCTTGTTCTTCTTCTTGGACGTGGGTACATTTCTTGTTCTAC
>CAUUCZ010000149.1:0-2619 GCA_963543895.1 uncultured Gemella sp.
GCAAAGAAGTTATCGCTATTTTCCAACCTCATACATATACACGTACAGCTAAATTCTTAAATGAATTTGCTGAAAGTTTAGAAACTGCTGATAAAGTATTCCTTTGTCCAATCTTCGCATCAGTACGTGAGAAAGAAAAAATTGTTGGAATCGAAGATCTACAAAAAGTAACTAAAGGCGCTCAAATAATAAATAGTGAAAATGATTTTGATAAACTTAACTTTGACAATAGTGTATTCCTATTTATGGGAGCTGGTAACATAAATAAACTTTGTCATAAATTTATCGAATACAAATCAAAATAATTTAGTTGTATTATAGTCAATATTAAAATATAATTGATTATAAGGACTTATAAAGGAGGAAACATTATGTTAGATATAAACTGGTTAATTTTAGCTTATGCTGGAATCTTTTTAGCGGGAGTAGGAGTATTAATCCTATGCATAAGCGCTGCGATTACACTTGGAACTGTTAGAAAATCACTAACTGTTGCTACTGAATGTGTAGAAGATGTAACAAACATTGCAGAAGATGCACTAAATCTTGCTAAAGATCTTAATGAAACAGTTAAAAAAGTAGAAGGTAACTTAGAGCCAATTATGGCAGAAACTAATATTTTATTACAAAATACAAACATTCTAGCAGAAGATTTACAAGTTAAATCTGAAAAACTAGATCCACTATTTAATTCTGCAGAAGGATTAGCGACATCTATCAATGGATTACAATCATCTGTAGATAACATGAAATCTAATGTTACTGGATTCAAAAAAAATACAGATCAAAAAATAGAAAATCTTTCTGAAAAAGTAGAAGAAAACAAAGCTAAAGCTTCTAATCTACTTAACAAATTCTTAAAGAAAGATAAAGTTGAAGAAGAAAAATAATATTTAAATTGGAATAAAATAATAATTCAAAATAACAAAAATTAAAAATTATTTTATATCAAGTATTCTTTAAAAAGTATTTTATAATCTGTTATAAAATTTAAAGGAGCAACACAAAATCATTAACTTGTGTTGCTCCTCCTTTGTTACTAGCAAAATCTTATCTATTATCTCTTAATTTTATATTTATCTCACTTATACTATTTTTAATACTAAAATATCGAACTATTCCTATTAAAATATAAACCACAGTAGCTGTAATCAGCATTAAAATTAAAGTAGTAAGACTACTAAACCATTTCAAATAATAACCCGCTAATACGAGTGGTAACATAATAAGAAAATAATGTGATACAAATACTATTACTATATTATCATTTAACTTACTTTGAAATACTTTACCAGCTAATCCTTGTAATAAACCTAAAATAGCATATACTAAAGTTTGAATTAATACTGCCGTATTTAGATTATCAAAACTCTGAATATACAATGGCATACCAGGATAAAACTGACCATACAAAATACCAAATATTAGATTAATAACATTTCCTACTCCTATCCCTAACAACATAAATATTACAATTTTTTGAAATAATTTCATTTTAATACCTCCTATAATCCTAATTTCATCTTAAATTCTTTTAACATCCTACGTGATACATAACTCATATCCGAATTTTTATAATTTATAACTATTGTTCCTCTCAATCCTAAATCTAAGCTATGAATATATTTAATATTAGCTATTTCACTTTGAGATATTTTTATAAAATCCTTAGTTACCATACTCTGCACTTCATATAATTTTTTTCTAACAATAAATCTACCCTCAACTGTAACCACATATACTTTTCTATCTTCAACATATACCCTTATAATATCCTCCAAATTTAATAAACGTACTTTTCCATCTGAAATTCCTGTAAAGTAATCTTCCTTATTTTCTATATAATTCACTAAATTTTGAATCTCATCATTCACTTTATTTGCCAATATAGTCACTATTGTTTCTTCAAATTTCTTATCTATATTTAATTCAACTTTCATATTTTTAGCTCCTTTCATAATTATATTTTATATAATAAATATCTAAAAATCTATAGATAATGCATATTCGGTTAGTTATCTTGTTTATTCGGTAGATTATATACTAATTACAAATACAGTATATTTTACTTAACAAATACATCAATTATTTTTTCAAAAACATAAATAATTTATAAAAAATATATTTAAATAATATAACAATTAAAATTAGAATACGTTTACTTAATTTTTTTTTTATTTTTGTAACTTTTTACTTGATTTTTTTAAAATTTTGATATATCATACTGATGTATTTAAAAATTTATGAAAGGAGAAATATTTTTTTATGTTAAACGAATTCAAAAAATTTGCATTTAAAGGTAACGTATTAGACCTAGCTATCGGGGTTATCATGGGGGCTGCTTTCGGTAAAATCGTTAGTTCATTAGTAACTGACATTATGATGCCACTTATCGCTCTTGTATTCCCAGCTAAACCAGATTTCACAAACTTAGCTTGGGAAGGTATTAAATACGGTAACTTTATCCAAATCACTATCGACTTCTTAATTACTGCTATCGCAATCTTCGTATTCGTTAAAGCTATTAACACTGCTAAAGACAAAATGTCTAAAGAAGAAGTTGAAGAAGAAACTCCAGAAGTTGATGCTAAAGAAGAACTTCTTAAAGAAATCCGTGAT
>CAUUCZ010000150.1:0-2579 GCA_963543895.1 uncultured Gemella sp.
GCTGCAAAACCTTTAGCTTTTTTACCACCCATAACATCTGCAATACCATCTTTGTGTCCTAATGAACATACTACACCACGGTTGATGTATTTGAAGTCACCAACTTGTTTTCCACTGATTCTAGCTCCAACGTATGCACCCATTTGGTTAGCGATTTGAGCTGTTGTTGGGTATGGTCTTTCTTGACCAGTTTCGATGAATGCTGCACAGTCTCCAACGATATAAACATCATCAAGTCCTGGTACTGTTAATTGTTGTGTAGTTACAAGACGTCCACGTTTAGAAAGTTCTGGGAATGCTTCGTCCATAAGTTTGTTTCCACGAACACCTGCAGTCCATACTAATGTAGATGCGAATAGTTCTTTTCTTTCTCCGTCAACTTCAATAGTGAAGCTATCTTTAGTAGCTCCTTTAATTCCAGCTCCTAAGATAATTTCAATACCATTATCTTCTAGGTATTTTCTTGCATAATCACTATACTCTTTAGTGAACATTGGTAATAATGTTGGCGCTGCATCTAATCCGTAAATTTTAACTAATTTTTCATCAATTCCATATTTACAACATAATTCTTTTTTACGGTGAACTAATTCTCCTAAGAATTCCATACCAGCAAGACCTGTACCACCAACGATTACAGAAATGTCTTTAACATCTTTTTCTTCACTTGTAGCATATTTTCTGAAGTTATCTTCTAATGTAGCAGAGATTTTTTCTGCAGCATTAATATCAGCGATTGGCATTGCATTTTCAGCCATACCTTCGATTCCGAATGTTTCAGGTTGGAAACCTAATCCAACTACTAATACATCGTAATCAAGTTCATGTTTTTTAGTTAAGACTAATTTTTTCTCTGTATCAATTTTAATTACTTCGTCTTGAATAAATTCAACACCTGGAGATACTAAATCTTTAATATCGATACAAATATCTCTTGATGCAATGTTTCCTGCTGATACTTCGTGTAAGTTTACTGTATCATAGTGATAAGAGTTTTTGTTTACTAAAGTAACTTTTACCTCTCCAGCTTTAGCAGCTTTTTTTAATCCTTTTAAAGTCGTTAGTCCTGCATATCCAGCACCTAAAATTACTACGTTTTTCATAGTATTGATTTCTCCTTTTAACTGTTATTTTGTATTTTTATCCGCAGCAGCAGCCATTTCCACAGCAGCCACCATCTTCATCATCATAAATTTCAATCATATTTGGATTGTGTAATGTAAATTCACTTCCAAATTCATCTTGAACATAATCAATTTCAAGACCTTTTAACAGAAGTTCGTCTTCTTCATTTACAATAACTTTTAAGTCGCCAAAGTTAAGTACTTTATCTCCTGCTTCTAATTCATCCTTGATATCAATTGCATATTGCATTTGAGTACCTTGTAACTCTATAGAAATTTTTAAATAACTATCTCTTTTATCAGCATCAAATAACATCTCTTGGAATTTTCCAACTGCTACATCTGTTATCAAGATTAATTGATTCTCTGTATTAGCCATAAAATGTTTCCCTCTTTATTTTTATTTTCTATTTATTATTATAACCGTTTTTTTTATAAAATAATAGTATCTTGCTTACTTTTTATAAAATTATTTGTGAAAATTTTATGAATTTTTTAAAATCATCAAACTTCTTGAAACAGTATCCTATCAGTTCACTCACATATGTTCAATAAAATCCTAAATTTGAAGTTATGATCATCAATCTAATAATATTTCAAAAGTTACAAACGTAGTCGATAAGTGTTAATAAATTTTATATGCTCTTCTTACTATATTAGATAAATAAAATCCCAAATTCAATACTATATTAACACTTCACGTTTATAACTTCTCACTTAAATATTTTAATTCTTAATACAGATATTTTTATATGTATTCATTAAATCTTATAACGCTTACTCTGTTTATTGACTTTTTTTATAGCCACAAGTATAATATCATATAGAAAGGTGGTTGTATTTTGAATAGAGAATATTATGAAACTGTTGACAAAATTAAATTTGAATTAGAAAAAATACGCCCCAAACTTATTATGGATGGCGGGAACATTGAATTTATTAATTATAAAGATGGTGTATTGAAAGTTAGATTCCTTGGTGAGTGTGCTAACTGCGAACTATCCCATATTACTTTAAAATATGCAATAGAAAAAACATTAAAAGAAAAAATACCTGAAATAAAAAAAGTTCTACAGGTGAAAATGAGCGTTGTTTAGACGCTTTTTTTTATTTATACTCATAAAAAAAAGAGTAGACAAAAGTCTACTCTCGATGACGTCCCAGAAGGGATTCGAACCCCTGACCGACGGCTTAGAAGGCCGTTGCTCTATCCTGCTGAGCTACTGAGACATATTTAATAAGAACCTCTCTCTGAAGTACTTTAATAGTATATCAATTATTTTATATTATGTCAATACTTTTTTTAGAGAATTGTAAATATTTTTCAGTAATGCAGTTATTTCAACAATTAACTTATTACAAATAGTTTTCAGCATTAACGTATCATCATAATTCACTACAAAATAATGACCACCCCTGAAAAGGGGTGGTTTTCTCTTCGGGTATAACCCTTTG
>CAUUCZ010000151.1:0-2568 GCA_963543895.1 uncultured Gemella sp.
CCTTTATATTTCATATGCACTCTTATTTGATGCGTTCTTCCAGTATAAAGCTTTAGTTTAACAACACTGATATCTTTATCTACAATATAGTTATCTAGCCAATATTCAGTCTTAGCGAATTCTCCACCTTCTCCTACTTCACGCTCTATAATGCTAGAACTAACTCGTCGGATAGGAGCTTCAATAATTTCATTATCTTTTACTTTTCCACTTACCAATGCAGTATAAAACTTATCAATCTCCATATTACTAAACAATGCATGAATGTGTCGATGCTTAGCAACTAATACTAATCCTGACGTATTCTTATCAAGACGTGTTACAATATGAGGAATTGTATTAATATTTTTCTTTTTAAAATAGTAATTTACTATCTCAAGAAGTGATTCGTCTTCAAGGTTTCTAGATGGTATTGAAGGTAGATTAATCTCTTTATTTACAATTAAAAAGTATGCATCTTCATAGACAATATTAATATCTCTATCAATAAATCTAACAAATTCACTAAAATTTTCACTCGGTAAAGTAATCTCTACAATATCATTTTTTTTCAAAAGATATCTAACATTCTCTTCTCTACCATTTACTTTTATACTTCCATCACTATCAAACTTTATCCTTGTTAAAGTTTTTCTAGAAATGCTATTTTCTAATAAAAACTCCCTTAAAATTTGTTCTTCTTTAATAGTATATTTTAAAACAATATTAGTCATTTTTAATAAACGATCTCTTTACTCTTTGCCAGAAGCTTTCTTCATTATAGCGAATAAAAGAAACCTTCTTATCTTTCGATAAAGTTATTTTTATTTTAGCTACACTATCATAATTATAATGCATGTGATCTACAGTAATACGATGATTTTGCGGACTCATGGGCTTAATCATAAGCTCATCATCTTGAGATAAGATTAATGGATTCCCAAGTGTTCTATAAACAAGATTATTTAGTGCTGCTATTTCTGTTACCTGATACAATGGTAATTGTGGATGAATTACAGCGCCACCTAAGCTCTTATTATAAGCTGTTGAACCAGTTGGCGTACTTATACATAATCCATCACCTCTAAAACTCTCGAAGTGAACTCCATTAATATAAACTTTTGCAGCATATGTCACACCTGTATGATTATTTACGGTTACTTCATTTAAAGAATAATAATCTGAAACTAAATCTCCATTAGAGCAGTATGCTTTAACTCTCAACAACGGATATTCCTCAATTTTTGGCGTCAACGCTAACATATCAAAGAATATTTTTTCATAGTTTTGTACTGAATAGTCAGTATAAAAACCTAAATGCCCTGTATGAATTGATAAAAATTTTACCGTATCCAACTTATCCATATATTTATTAAAAGTACGAAGCACAGTCCCATCTCCACCAATTGCAAAAACATAATCTGGATTTTCCGCATCTTCTGTCAGATGACTAGATAATAAAAATTCTTTTAATTGCAAACCTATTTTTTCTGAAATCTCATCATGTCTTACTTCGACACTAAATTTTCCTTTTAACATTTTGATCTTCACCCATTATTTTTTCATAGTTTTCTAACCATACATCAGCAAAATCTGGTGCAAGTGCTCCATGATTTTTATCAATCCATTCTTGAAGTTTATTCACATTATATTTTAAGATTTTATCAATTTTTTCGCCGTACTTATAACGTACTTTATTCTGGTTGTATTCATCTTCATCTAATAAGAAGTATTTTCCATCAGGATATTTCTTTATATCTAAATCATAATCAATATATTTTACCCCATCTACATCATATGCAAATGGACTACTTAAATTTGAATAATAATGAACTCCATCTTCCCTAAACATACAAATTATATTAAACCAACATTCATTGTGAAAATATACTAAAGCTACTTCTTTAGTAACCCATGTTCTTCCATCATTTTCAGTGACAAGTGTCCTGTTGTTAGCTAAAATCAGAACTTGTTCATCCGCTTCTAGTACAACATTTTTATGCCAAATTCTATGAATAGAGCCATCATGTTTATATGCTATTATTTTAACTACATCGCCCTTTTTAGGTCTTTCTCCTCTGTACATAGTGCCTCCTTTCATACTCTTTTTTAATGTCTTTTTAATTATAACATATTTAATATATTTCATTCTACTCTAATAACAATTTTTTTATAAATTTCTCTATCGATTTTCTATAAATAATATTAGAAAAGCAACTTCAAAATTTTTCTTAAACTACATTTTGAAATTGCTTTTTGTATTTATATTCTATTCGTAATCAATTACTCCAAGGGCAATCTTAGCATATCGTGACATTTTATCTTTTGTCCATGCTGGTTCCCAAACTATATTTACATCTACTTTCTCTATCTCATCAACACCAAGCATTGCTGTCTCTACTTGCTCGATGATAATAGGAGCTAAAGGACAACCCATAGATGTTAATGTCATGTCAACTATAGCGTGCTTATTATCATCACTCATCTTAACATCATATACTAGTCCTAGGTTCATTATATCGATACCAAGCTCAGGGTCTATTACATTTTCTAATGCTTCTATTACTCTATCTTTTAATGTTTCCATTT
>CAUUCZ010000152.1:0-2540 GCA_963543895.1 uncultured Gemella sp.
GAAAGGATAAATTATGGCTCAAAATGATAAAAATGTTGTTACTGAAGATAAAGTAACATTTAGATTATGTGATGACTGTCTTGGTGTTAATCTTAAAACTTTAATTCCTAAATTAAAAAAGAAAGCACCAAATGCTGAATTCATCATAGGATGTCAATCTTATTGTGGACCTGGAAGAACACAAACTTTCACACTTGTTAATAGTAGAATTTGTATTGCTGATACTGAAGTCGAACTAATGCCTTTAGTTGATGAAAAACTTAGAGATCGTATGAGTGCAGAAGATGAAGAAAAATACAGAAAACGTCTGGAACGTCGTCTTGAGCGTACTTTTTACTTTATTATCCCTGAGAATGCTACTATTAAAGTAGGAGAAGATATTGATCTAGGTAAAGATGGAATAATTGCTCGTAAAGCTGGGAAGTCTTACCTTGACGATCTTATTATCGAAGGAGAGGTAGACAATACTAAACCTGGTACATATGAATTAGTTTATAAAGTAACAATAGATGATAAAGAACACAAGAGAAAACGTCTTATCACTGTGGTTGATGAAAACGTATAATCAACATTCATAAAAATAAAAAAATTAAACCTATAGGGAAATACAAAGTTGTATAGTCTTATAGGTTTTTCTTTACTTTATTTTTAAAAATTAATACTGTTTTTATGAAAATAGCGTTTACTTTTTTTGTAAATATGGTATAATATAAGTATAGAAATAGAAGTCGGAGGTTCTGATCATGGAAAACAAATATACAAAAATTTTAGTCGCAGTAGATGGTTCTAAACAAGCTGAGTGGGCATTTACAAATGCTGTAGCTATCGCTCTAAGAAATGAGGATGCAGAGTTATATATCGCGTCTGTAATTGATGCGACAATCGCAACTTCTGGTTTATCAGATCCATATATTTTCAACTCATTCTACAAACGTACTAAAGAATTAGTTGATAGTTATGCGGACGCTGCTAAAGAAGCTGGACTAACAAAAGTATTCGGTATTGTTGAACAAGGTATTCCAAAAATTGTTCTTAGTGAAGACATCGTTGATGAAAAAGGTATTGACCTTGTAGTTTGTGGTTCTTCAGGTTTAACTGGATTCAAACGTATGCTTATGGGATCAGTTTCTGAAGGTATTGTAAGATACGCTAAATCTGACGTAATCGTAATTAAACAAAGTTCTATTCCTCAAGATTTTGAAGCTGCTATTGCTAAAAAATTCCAAGAAGAACAAGAAAAATAAGTATCTCTAATATATTTAGATTAATGTTTGTTAATTTAAATTCATTTAAAATTTTTCCTTTTTTAAAAGAAGTGACTCATGTTTATCATGAATCACTTCTTTCTTTTAATTACTTCTAAAATTTACAAATATAAAATGGGAGTGACTCAAAAATCACGATTTCTAAGAAATCGATTTTTCGAATCACTCTCATTATTTTTAGTATATCTTCTTCACTTTCAAACTATCATAATTAAGTGCGGCAAGTTGCACAGAATTTGGTCCGAAATACTTAGTATAATCATGAAGTTGTTGCTTATCATCATAAATATAAACTCTATCTCCAATGCGTTCTTCATCACCTATTTCTACTACTAAGTGACTCATCATAGTTGAATAAATATTTCTTTCTTTATCGTTAATTATACAAGTTTTCCCTTTTAATCTATCTCTCAGTATTCCATCTCCATAGCCAATATTTACAATTCCTACTTTTTTGTTAACATCAGCTATATATGAATTAGAATATCCAATGCACTCACCTTTATTTAATGTTACTATATTAATTATTTCACCATAAACAGTAATCGGATTTTTAATAACTAAATCCCTAAGAGCTACTGGATTTTCCTTAACATTATATGGCATAGCTCCATAAAGAATAATACCTAATCTCTGATGTGTTGTCTTTTCAAAGGCACCATCACGTAAAAATGAGGCACTATTTTGCAGATGAACTACTTCAAACTCATAAACTTTCTGTGCTTCATCAAGAACATTTAACACCAATTCTTTTTCTTTCTCATAAAAACCATCAAATTCATCCGCAAATGAAAAATGAGACCAAAATCCTTTTAATTTCAAACTATTTTTTTTACAAAAATTTATAATCTCTATCACTTCTTCCAGATTTTTTGCTCCAGCACGTCTCATACTACCAGCGAATTCCAACTGCAATGTTAAATCTTTAAGTCTTTCAAGATTTTCTTTTAAATATCCAAGACTCGCTATATTTATCTCGATATTGTACTCTCTAGCTAAGTCAAAGTCATAAGTTGGATTTAAAAGAAAAATATTAGCATCCTCACCAAGTGCTTCCCTTATTACCTTGCATTCTTCTTCTTTTGTCGTAGCGAAATAATTAATTCCTACTTCTGAGTATAACTTTACACATTCTCTTAAATCTAAATTATATGCATTATTTTTTACTACAGCTATTATATCCTGTGCCTGTTCTTTTAAATTAATAGCGTTTTGTCGTATATTATTATAATTTAACTCAATTGTTGCCATAAAGATCCTTTCTTAATTAAACGA